>NZ_JBSSDI010000005.1:0-115637 GCF_054060575.1 Thermostichus sp. MS-CIW-15
GTCAGCGTCGCGTAGTGACAACGGAAACGGACAGAATGCTATCGCTTCACCGCTGAGCAGTAATGCTCAGCAGTGTTCAGCGTAAATGTATCAGCACAGCTATGAAGCCTATCTCCCTTATCTGGAGTTTCTTCTGGATCAGAAGCTGGACTGGAAAAGCCGCAGTGGCCGCCTGAACTAGCCTATGCCAAGCCAGAGGGTTCCTGCCCCAGCCGCAAGGGGGGATATAGGGGGGCTAGCTGGCTTGCTCTTTGTTCGCGTCTTCCCGCTCCTGAAGAGCTGGCAGAGTTTTCTCAGTGGCTTGGGCGGCTCATCCCAATTGAAAACTTGACTGCCCGATCTGTTGAGGCCAGAATCCGGGACCCAACCCCTAGAAAGAACCCCACTGGCAGGGCAAGCCCAGCCCAACAGCGATACTCTAGGCGATACTCTAGAAGGTGTTCTTGAGTAAGTCCGTGCAAACAATGGCTCAGCCTGCCCTGCGCATCCTGCTCGTGCGCCACGGTGAGAGCACCTTCAACGTCGAAAATCGCATCCAAGGCCGCTCCGATCTCTCTCGCCTCACCCCCGGTGGAGAAGCGCAGGCACAGCGGGTAGCTGAGGTTCTGGCCGGGATCCCCTTGGATTATGCCTACTGCAGCCCTCTCTCCCGTGCCCTCGACACCGCCCGTATCATTCTCAAGGAGCGAGCGGGGATCCCTTTGTTTATCAGCGAGTACCTGCGGGAGATCGACCTGACAGCTTGGGAGGGCTTGACCTTTGCCGAGGTGAAGGAGAAATACCCAGAAGATTACCACCTATGGCGGCACCGTCCCGACGAGCTGGAGCTGGAGGGGCGCTTTCCGGTGCGGGATCTCTGGCAGCAGGCGCAGGAGTTTTGGCAACTGCTGGCCGAGCAAGTGAAGTCAGTGCCCCCCGCCTCCTCTGATCGGAGAACCGATCCAAGGCATCCCCTCACCGTTCTCGTTGTCGGACACAGCGGCATTAACCGCGCCCTGGTCAGCACCGCCATTGGCTTGGGGCCGGTTCACTACCACCGTCTTGGGCAAGATAACTGCGCCATCAGCGTTCTCAACTTTCCCCAGGGCCTGGGGGCGCTGCCGCAACTGGAATCTTTGAATATCACTGCCCATCTGGGCCAGCCTCTGCCCAAACGCAAGCAGGGGATGCGTATCCTGCTGGTGCGGCACGGCGAGACGCAATGGAACCGGGAGCAGCGCTTTCAGGGGCAGCGCGATATTCCTCTCAACGCCACTGGCGAGGAGCAGGCAGCTAGGGTGGCGGAGTTTCTGGCCGACCAGCCGCTGAACCTGGCTTTTTCCAGCCCGCTGAAGCGCCCCTGGGCTACGGCGGACGCCATCTGCAGCAACCACCCCAACCTGATCCTACGCCCGATGCCGGAGCTGCAGGAGATCTGCCACGGCGACTGGGAGGGCAAGCTCCAGAGCGAGGTGGAAGCCGAATACCCCGGCGAGCTGGAGCGCTGGCAGCGGGATCCGGCCGCGGTGCAAATGCCCAACGGGGAAAATCTGTACCAAGTGTGGGATCGCACGCGCTCGGCCTGGGAAGAGATTTTGGCCATCACCGCCGCCCAATTTCCCGAAGGCACGGCCGTGGTGGTGGCCCACGACGCCATCAACAAGGCGATCATCTGCCAGTTGTTCGGCCTTTCCCCCCACGCCTTTTGGATCTTCAAGCAGGGCAATGGCGGCATTACCGTTATCGACTACCCGGAAGGAAAGGACGGCACCCCTGTTCTCAAGGTGTTGAACCTCACCACTCACCTGTCCGGCCAGATTTTCGACTGCACCACAGCGGGTGCGCTTTAGGGAGGTGGAAGATGGGATCCACCCTCCCTGCCGACCTGAGCCTGCTCAATCTCTGCCTCCGTGGGGTGCGCCTGTTGGATCCCTGGCAACAGCGGGATGAGGTGACCGACGTGTGGCTGCAGCAGGGCCGCCTCCGGGCCACCGAGCCGGCGGGGATCCCTGCCGACATCCCCCGCCTGGAGGCTGCTGGCTGGGTGCTGGGGCCGGGCTTGATCGATCTGTACGCCCACAGTGGCGAGATCGCTGATCAAGAGCTCTCCCCCTGCCGCGAAACCCTCGCCTCTCTGGGGGCAGCAGCTCTGGCAGGGGGGTTTACCCAAGTGGGTCTTCTCCCTGCCCCCCTGCCCGGAACGGCAACTTTCCCGGTGCTGGACGAGCCGGAGCAGGTGGGCCGCTACCGCCGCCGAGCGGGGGATTCCCGCTGGCTGCCCTGGGCTGCTTTGAGCTTGGGTGACCGGGAAGAAGCTCCCAGCCTCTGGGGAGAGCTGGCCCGCGCCGGCGCCATTGGCTTTGTGGCCCGGACTGAAGGATCAGAGCCGCTGCGGTCGTTGGCCCTACTGCGGCGGGCGCTGGAGTATTTGCGGCCTTGGAATAAGCCGCTGCTGGTGTGGGCCTGGGATCCCAGCCTGGCTGGCTCGGGCAGCCTCTACGAGGGGGTGTGGGCGCTGCGCTTGGGGCTGAAGGGGATCCCAACCAGTGCCGAAACCGCGGCCTTGGCCCGTCTCCTGGAAGTAGTGCGCAGCGTTCCTTCGCCGGCGCCGGTGCATGTGATGCGCCTCAGCCAAGCCCGCAGCCTGGAGCTTGTCCAGCAGGCCCAAGCAGAGGGGCTGCCGGTTAGCGCCAGCACCACCTGGATGCACCTGCTCTTGGCGGAGGAAGCCGTCTTGGAGCACGGCTACGATCCCCACCTGCGCCTCTTGCCTCCTCTCCCCCGCAGCAGCGACCGCGAGGCCCTCATCGCCGGCATCCGCAGCGGCAGCCTGGGTATTGCCACCGACCACGCCCCCTACACCTACGAGGAGAAAACCCTGCCCTTTGCCGAAGCCCCTCCTGGGGCCATAGGCCTGGAGCTGGCGCTGCCCCTGCTGTGGCAGAACCTGGTAGAGACGGGATCCCTGACGGCGCTCCAGCTCTGGTCGGCCCTCAGCCTCTACCCGGCCCGCTGCCTGGGGTTGGAGCCGCCCAGCCTAGCTCCCGGAAGTGACTGGGTGCTGTTCGATCCGGGCCATACCTGGACGGTCTCGGCAGCCACCCTTTGCTCGCGATCCCTGGCCACTCCCTGGCTGGGCAGGACCCTGCGCGGCAAGGTGTTGCACACCCATGTTGAAGAAGGAAGCCAGCCCTGAACCTGAGACCGGCAAAACCCCTTCTCTGTGCCAAGAGGCGCAGGGCCTTGAATTATCCTGGGAGCTAGGCTCAAGGGGGTAGGGGCCCATGAAGCTAGGGAAGCGGCTGGGGACGCTGCCGAGCTTCCGGCAGTTGCAAGGGATCCGCTGGGCATGGGGAGAGTGGAGTCGCCAAGGGGAGCTGGCCTGGCGTACACTACGGCTGGCCTGGGAAAACGCGATGCGCTACCGGCTGTTTGGCCTAGCCTCCGAGATGGCCTACAGCTCGATGTTGGCCCTATTTCCCTTTATCCTCACCCTCTTGACCGGGATTGGGCTGTTTGTCGGCTCCTCTGAGCAAGCTTTTCAGCGCCTGATGGAGCAATTGGGGCAGATTGCCCCCCAAGAAGCCCTGGTGCTTCTGGAACGGTATGCGCGAGAGCTCCGCTTTGGGGAAAACCGAGGCTTGCTCTCCTTCAGCTTCTTAGGAACCCTGTGGGCTGCCTCTGGGGCCTTGGGAGCAGTGATGACGGCTTTGGATCTCAGCCACGAGATCCCCCAGGAGATGCGCCGCCCCTTTTGGAGACGCAAGCTGATCTCGATGGTTTGGATGCTAGCTACCCTGGGGTTAACCGGTTTGGCCAGCTTGATCTTCTTGTTCAGTGCCAGCTTTTTCCGCTTCTTGTCCGCCCAAGCGAAATCCCTAGCGGAGGGGGTTGCCGGGCCGGATCAGTTGGATCCCTGGCGGGAGCTGGCGCTGAAGTTGTGGGAAGCGCTCACCTGGCCTATCTCGTTGGGGATGATCGTCGTCTCCTGTTGGGTGCTGTACCGATTCGGCCCCAGCTTGCGCCGGCCCCAAATGCCGATTTGGCCAGGAGCGATTGTGGCCAGCCTGCTTTGGGTTGGGGTGTCGTGGGGGCTGCGGGTTTATGTGGAGCACTTCGGCCAGCTCAACCAAGTCTACGGAGCCGTGGGGGCAGTTATTGTCTTATTGCTGTGGGTTTGGCTCACTTCCTTGGCGCTGCTGTTTGGGGATCAGATTAACATTGCCCTCTACCAGGCCCGACAATGGATTCGGGACTGCTCCCCCACCCCTCATGCAAACGCAGATCCTCCCCCCCACCCCTGAGCACATTGCCTTGGCGGCTGAAGCGCTGCGGCGGGGCCAGTTGGTGGCCATACCTACAGAGACGGTGTACGGCCTGGCGGGCCACGGCCTCAACGAACAGGCGGTGGCAGAGATCTTTGCCGCCAAGGAGCGCCCCCGTTTCAATCCCCTGATCCTGCATCTGCCGGCTGGGCTGGATCTAGAGACACTGCAGGGCTGGCTGGTGGATCTGGAGGCTTTTACTCCCGCCGCTCGCGCTCGCCTGGGATCCCTTGTCGACACCTTTTGGCCGGGGCCGCTGACGCTGGTGCTGCCCAAGGGATCCCGGGTGCCGGATCTCGTCACCAGTGGCTTGCCCACGGTGGCGCTGCGGATGCCCGCCCACCCCGTGGCCCAGGCTTTGCTGCGGGCAGTTCAGGTGCCTTTGGCTGCCCCCAGCGCCAACCGCTTTGGCCGCCTCAGCCCTACCTCGGCCCAGGCCGTCTATGCCGAGTTGGCGGGGCGGATCCCTTACATTTTGGACGGGGGAGAGTGCAGCGTGGGCCTGGAATCGACAGTGCTCAAGCTCAGCCCCGACGGCACGCCCACCCTGTTGCGCCCTGGCGGGATCCCGCGGGAAGTTTTGGAATCCCACCTCAATTTGCCCCTAAGCTCTCCCCCTGCCCCAGACGGCAAGGAGAGTCCAGAGGCTCCCGGCCAACTGAGCAGCCACTACGCTCCCGGTAAGCCCATCTGGCTTTTGCCCACTGCCTTTGCCCAGCTTCAGCCTGAGGATTGGCAACAGTTGCGGCGCTTGGCCACTGGCCACTCGCACCTAGGCATTCTCAGTTTCGCCGCCAAACCAGAAGCGCTGGCAGAAAGCCTCTCCCGCCACTGTCCTGAGGTCACCTTTACCCTAGAATGTCTGGGCCCGGATCCCAACTCGGCGGCCCACGCCTTCTTTGCCAGCCTGCGCCGCCTGGATGAGGGAGCGGCCACCTTGCTGTTGGCTGAACCGCCACCAGTTGTCACTGGCCTAGGTTATGCGATCATGGATCGGCTACGACGGGCCAGCCGCTCATGGAAGTCTCCCCTCTCGTCGCCATCCTAATGGGCAGCGATTCCGATCTGCCCACCCTGGCACCCGCTGCCCAGGTGTGTGAGGAGTTTGGGATCCCCTACCAACTGCAGATCCTCAGCGCCCACCGCACCCCGGAGGCGATGGTGGACTTTGCCCGCCGCGCCCATATCCAAGGGATCCGCGTCATTATCGCCGGCGCCGGCGGGGCGGCCCATCTGCCGGGGATGGTAGCCTCCCTTACCCCTCTGCCGGTCATCGGGGTGCCGGTGTTCAGCCAATCTCTGCAGGGGCTGGACTCCCTATATTCGATCGTGCAAATGCCCAAGGGGATCCCGGTGGCTACTGTAGCCATCGGCAATGGCTACAACGCTGGACTCTTGGCCGTGCAGATCTTGGCCAGCGGCGATCCCGCCCTGCAACAACGGGTGCTGGCCTACCGGGAAAGCCTCAAGCAAGCGGTGCAAGAGAAAAACGCCCAGTTGCAAACTCAGGGGTGGAAAGCCTATCTCAGCTCCGCCGGCAGAGCATAATTATTGAGTGAGAGAGCGTTGGCCTGTCTTGACAGGGATCAGATGGAACGAAGTTGGGGGAGTTGCCAGCGGTGAAGGATGGATCGGGTCGCCCCTCTTCCGGACAGGGATCCTGGCGGGAATATCTGCAGCGAGTTCAGAAAGGGGCAGTGGAGAGGGGATCCCAGGTGGCCCTGTGGCTACTCTCGGGGCCGCAATGGCGGGTTTTGGCCCTGTCGGGCTTGGCCTTGGCGGGGCTGGCTTTTTGGCACTGGCGGCTAGCTCTTTCTCTAGCTGTGGGCAGTGGGGCAATGCTGGGGCTGTATGCTGCGCGCAGCCCTGAGTTCAGCCGCCGCTGGCAGGAGTTGCAAGCCTGGTTTCGCCAAGCCGATCGCTCCCTGCTGCTTGCTGTTGTCGGGGGGGCAGGCGCCGCTCTGGGCACCTACATCGTGGTTTCCATCTGGGCAGAATCCAGCCAGCGCTGGCTGGCCACGGGCGCCATTTTGCAGGGGCTAGCCACCTTTGCCTTGTTGGCGCTGCTGTTTTGGGAGTGGCTTAGCCGCCGCCAAGAGCGGCAGCGTTCCCAACTGGAGCGAGATCTCAGCGACATCGCTTCCCCCGACTCCTACCGACGGCTGCTGGGCGTGCGTCGGCTGCAGAGCTTGATGCCATACCTGGATGCCGAGCAGACGCGGCTAGCGGTGGACTACCTCCGCCTCGCCCTTGACCAAGAAACCGTGGCTGTCGTCCGGGAAGCCCTGCTGGAAGCTCTGCAGGGGTGGGGGATCCTGCGTCGCCTCAACGATTTGGCCGACCTCAAACGCCCCGAAAGCAGCGGGGATCCCTCTTCAGGTCGGAACCACAGCGTCTAGATGGCTGCCTCAACATCTCCGCTGGGGCAGCGAGTCTTCAAAGAGCGTCATTACAATGAGGATAAAGTGGAAGGGTCCTCTTTAGCAGATTGCGGTTCCTCCATGACCACCACCATTGAAGTGCCCAAGCGAGGCTTGCCTGTCACCATCATCACTGGCTTTCTGGGGAGCGGGAAAACCACTCTGCTCAACCACATCCTCCGCAACCAGAAAGGGATGCGCACAGCGGTGCTGGTCAACGAATTTGGGGAGATTGGCATCGACGGCGAGCTGATTGTCTCCAGCGAAGAAGACCTCGTAGAGCTCAACAACGGCTGCATCTGCTGCACCATCCGCGACGACATTGTCGAGAGTGTGCTGCGCCTGATGGAGCGCTCCGACAAAATCGACTACCTGGTGGTGGAGACCACAGGACTGGCGGATCCCTTGCCGGTTGCCCTCACCTTTTTGGGGCCAGAACTGCGGGATCTGACACGGCTGGATTCGATTATCACCCTGGTGGATGCCAGCAACTTCGCTCCTGATCTGTTCAACAGTGACGTGGCCTACAGCCAAATTGCCTATGGGGATGTCATTCTCCTCAACAAAACCGACCTGGTTGAGCCGGCGGAGATCGAGCGCCTGGAAAAACGCATTCGCGAGATCAAGGAAGATGCCCGCATTTTGCGCACGGTCAACAGCGCAGTGCCCCTAGAGCTGATCCTGGATACAGACCTGTTTCAGTCCAGCTCTCTGCCCCAGGAGGAGGCTCCCGACGCTGAGCATGACCATGAGCATGACCACGAACACGGCCATGATCACGGCCACTCGCACCGCAGCCACATCGAGGTCGATGGTTTTAACTCCCTGGCCTTTGAGAGCGATCGCCCCTTCTCTCTAGACGCTTTCCAGAACTTTCTCAACGAGTTGCCCGATGCAGTCTTTCGGGCCAAAGGGATCCTGTGGTTTGAGGAAAGCCCAGAGCGACATATCTTCCACCTCAGCGGTCGGCGCTACACCCTCAGCAGCGACGCCTGGCCTCGCCAGCCCAAAAACCAGTTGGTGCTCATCGGCCAGCACCTCGATACGGCCAAGCTGCGGCAAAAGTTGGAAGCCTGTCTTGTCCCGGCGCCCGTCCAGGGCTAAGAACTGGGTGGCGGCTTAGAATCGTCGGGCCCTGTTCCGGCAGCCTCGCGAGGGGAGCCTTGAGAGAGGGCATCCCAGCTATGTCCGACATCTTTGTGATGATCCGCAACCAGGCCAACAACGCCCTCACTTCCATCGACGGGATCCCTTTTGTCGCCTTTCTGGAGCGGGAGGGGCAACTGATTGCCGAAGAAACCATCGAGTTAATCTACGCCGACGCCGGCTTTGATGACCTGCCGATTGGAGAATACACTGTGGGGGTACGGCATGAACGGGTGGAACCGCAAAAAGCCACCTGCCCGGTTGCGATTAGGGGTGCCAACGAAGTTGTTTTGGTAACATTTGTTTACCTCGAGCCGGAGCGGGTTCTGCTGAACGCTCAGATTGCTGTGGAAAAAAGGTTGTAACCATGACCGTCAAAGTGATCCCATCGCACTCCATCAAAGCTTTTCGCTATCGAGTGTTTTGTCTGGGACAAGATCTCTGGAATGCCCGGGATCCGATTAGCCGTGCCAACCTAGCCCTACAACTGGCCGACGCGGCCACAACCCTGGCCCGTATGGAAGTGCAAGCCGCTCAGCCTTTCAGCTCAAGCCCTTCCTATTCCCTGCCGGAAGCAGGCCATAGGTAATCGCTCCAGTCCGGCCTTGAGGCCAGAGGCAAGGGATCCCGCCCGACCAGCATCACTCCCACTCGATGGTGCCGGGGGGCTTGGAGGTGATGTCGTAGACTACGCGGTTGACGCCCGGCACCTCGTTGACGATGCGGTTGGAGATGGTGGCCAAGAGGTCGTAGGGCACCCTAGCCCAGTCCGCCGTCATGCCGTCTTCGCTGGTGACCAGTCGCACCACCACCGGGCAGGCATAGGTGCGCTTATCCCCCATCACCCCCACCGAGCGCACTTCCGGCAGCAACACGGCAAAGGCTTGCCACAGCTTGGGATAGTAGCCGGAGCGGTTGATCTCCTGGCGGACAATCATGTCGGCCTCGCGCAGGATCTCCAGCCGCTCTTTGGTGACCTCGCCCACAATGCGGATGGCCAGGCCCGGCCCCGGGAAAGGATGGCGGCCAACAATTTCTTCCGGCAAGCCCAACGAACGGGCCAGTTGCCGTACCTCATCTTTGAAGAGCTTGCGCAGAGGTTCTACCAGCTTAAAGCGCAGATTCTCCGGCAAGCCGCCGACGTTGTGGTGGCTTTTGATCTTGACGGCAATGCGCTCTCCGGTAACCGGATCCACATTGGTGTTGGCCGACTCGATCACATCGGGGTAAAGGGTGCCCTGGGCCAGGTACTCGAAGGGGCCCAGCCGCTGCGACTCCTCCTCAAACACGCGAATAAACTCTGCCCCGATGCGTTTGCGCTTCTCCTCGGGATCGGTGACCCCCTGCAACTGGCGGAGAAAGCGCTCTTGTCCGTCCACGTAGTGGACAGGGATGTGAAATTGCTCTTGGAAAAGGCGCAGCAGCCGCTGCGGCTCATCTTTGCGCATGAACCCCTGGTCGATGAACACGCAGGTGAGCTGATCCCCAATGGCCTTGTGTAGCAGAAAAGCCAAAGTAGAGCTGTCCACCCCCCCCGAAAGGGCCAACAGCACCCTCTTGTCGCCCACGCGGGCACGGACTTCCCGAATGGCCTCCTCCAGAAAAGCTTCCGTTGTCCAGGTGGGCTCGCAGCCGCAGATGTGATAGACAAAATTGCGAATGAGAAAGGCACCGGCCTCCGAGTGGGCCACCTCTGGGTGAAATTGCACCCCGTAGAGACGGCGCGCCGGATCGGCAATGGCGGCAAAGGGGGTGTTGTCAGTGTAAGCCAGCGAATGAAAGCCCGGGGGCAACTCGGTCACCGAGTCTCCGTGGCTCATCCACATGATGCTGCTTTCTGGCAGGTTGGTGAGCAGATCGGTGGGATCCAAAATGTGCAGGGCGGCACGGCCGTATTCCCCCTTCTGGGCCGGCTCCACCTTGCCCCCCAACTGCTGCACCATAAGCTGCATACCGTAGCACACGCCCAGGATGGGGATCCCCAAGTTCCAGATCTCCAGGTCACAAGCGGGAGCGCCCGGCTCATAGACCGAGTTGGGGCCGCCGGAGAGGATGATGCCCTGGGGCCGCAGTTGCCGCAGTTGCTCGGCAGTGGTGCGGTAGGAAAGGATTTCCGAATAGACGTGGGTTTCGCGAATACGCCGGGCAATGAGCTCAGAGTACTGGGATCCAAAATCGAGAATAACAATCATCTGGCGCTGCACCTTGAGGGAGGAAGGAAAAAGGCCGGGAGGGAGGGGAGAGGTAGAAGAGTTCACAAAACCTCGCAAGTGCAGAATGAGAAAGCCGGGCCTAGCGACTAACTCGGCTGTGGATAAGAAACATTAAGGGCTCTTCCATCGTAACAGGGATGGAGGCGCTTGCTTGCAGTTGCCTGTCCTGGAGAGTCCCTATCGGGTGGGAAGAGAGTTTTCGCTAAAAAACCGCTCACTGGCTAGGCAATGATTCCCAGCAACCATCGCAACGGGGAACCCAGATGACCAGGTAAAGGCAAGACTTATGATCGAAAAAAGAAGCCATCCAGACCGGTGGAGATACTGGCAAAGATCCGCAGTGCCATCGTTTTATGTCCGTTGTTGCTGAGTCCTTTCAAACGTATCTTCGTCGTCGCCGTCGTCTGCTGGCTCGCCGTCTCAAGCGGCAGCAAGGGTGGGGTGTGGTTTTGGCTTTGTTGGCCTTGTACTTGGTCAGTTGGGATGCGCTGAGCGAGGGTGGGTCGTTGCTGCACTTGGGGAGAGGGCAACCCCTATGGCTGGTGGTGATCCCTCTGTTGGGGGGAGGACTCTACAGCTTGGGCGCTGGGATGGTCTGGATGCTGCGCCAGCGCTGCTCTGCCCAGCTTTTGGCCGAGATGATCAGCTTGCCCCACTTGGCTTTGGCCGCCCTGCTCTGGCTGGGTCTGGCTATCTGGGGAGAGCAGCTTTCGCCTTTCCTGTTACGACAAAAAAACCAGTTATTGGCGGGCCTGGTGATGAGTTGGCTGTTGGCTCAGGGGTGGAGTTTTCTTCGCTCCCACTGGATCGTGGAGGTGGGGCAGCTGTGGAGGGATTATCTGCAGGAGCTGCGAGCCTCGGTGTTACAGCCCTGCTACCGGCGCCTGGAAAGCTGCCGCCATTCGCTGCGCCTCTATCAGGCCATTTGGCAAGACCTACAACTGGAAGAGCTGGAAGCCCAGCACCTGATCCAGGTGCTCTCTGAATCGCTGTTGCCGCTGACCTTGCCGCTCAAGGTCTATGCCCAGCGGGTTCACCACTACTGCCAACAGTTGGCAGCCCTGCTGGCGCAGATGCAAGAGCAGGTGGAGCGACTGGAGCAGGTGCTTCTAGATGTGGAGCTGGAGTTGGCCTCCCGTCAATCCTTCCAGGCCCAGCCACAGCCGATTAACCTGCTGGTGGAAGAGGGGATCCACTGTCAGGAGCTGGATTTGCAGGAGTTGGTTTGCCTGAACCAGGAGCTGCTGGGGGCCGATCGCTCTTTGCAGGGCTTGGCCGAAGAGCTCAAGGGCTGGGCCGACAAAGCCATCCCCGCCGGCTTAAAACTGGGATTGCCATGGCTGCGATCCCTGGGATGAAGAAGGCTGACCCGCCTGCTTCTGAGCCCCCAGAACTGGAGGCCCTGTGGTCAAGCTGGCTGGTGGATCTGGGCTGGCAGCCTTCTGAGCCGCAGCAGCAGCAACTGCAACAGCTCTATTCCCTGGTGATGGCCGGAAACCGCACCCAAAACCTCACCCGCATCACCGATCCCATCGATTTTTGGGAGAAACACCTGTGGGATTCGCTGCGGGGCCTGCGCCTGCTGGGATCCTGGGAGGCAATCCAAGCTCAGCCCTGGCGCGGGATCGACATCGGCACCGGGGCAGGGTTTCCAGGGATCCCGGCCCAGATCGCCCTGCCCCAGGCCCACTTCACCCTCCTAGACAGCAGCCAACGCAAGATCGCCTTTGTGCAAGAAGTTTTGCAGCAGCTTTCCCTCGCCCAGGCGCGGGCGGTGGCCCAACGGGCAGAGATCTGGGGGCAAGACCCGCAGGAACGCGGCAGCTACGATCTGGCCTTGGCCAGAGCCGTGGCAGCGGCGGAGATCTGCGCCGAGTATTGCCTGCCCCTGCTCAAGGTGGGGGGACGCGCCATTCTCTACCGCGGCCATTGGACCGAGGCAGAAGCCCAAACCCTGAAGCGGGCCCTTTCTCTTTTGGGGGGGAAGCTGATCCATGTCGAAGCCTTCACTACCCCCCACAGCCACGGGATGCGGCATTGCCTGCTGTTGGAGAAAGTCGCCCCTACACCAGCTTGCTATCCCCGTCCTCCCGGCATTCCCAAACGCCAACCCCTGGGACAGGACAAGCGCCGCTAAAAGTTGGGATCCTTAATTTCCTAGTTCAAAAAAGCTTCTGCACATTCCTGGAGAAAGATCTTGGACAGGTAGTTTGCAAATGCCGTCGGGGAGACTAAGATGTGGATGGCATCAGGTTCGGATTGAGCCAATGGTCTAACCAGGTGAGCTTCCGAACTGAGCGCTAAAGGTTAAGGTTCGGAGTTCGCTACGTTATGACCATTTTTGTGGGCAATCTGTCCTTCAAGGCCAGTGAAGAAGACCTACGGCTTGTGTTTTCCGAGTACGGCACCGTCAAGCAAATCAAGCTGCCGGTGGATCGGGAGACGGGCCGCAAGCGCGGCTTTGCTTTTGTGGAACTGGAAAACGAGGCCGACGAGCAAAAAGCCATCGATGAGTTGGATGGCGCCACCTGGATGGGCCGGGATCTGAGGGTTAACAAGGCCATGCCGCGTCAGGCCGGCGCAGGCGGCGGCAGGCGGGATAGCCGTTCTTCCCGCTTCTAATCCGATAGGCTCTGGGCCGGGGATCCCTCTCCCCGGCCTTTAGCTTTGGCCGAAGATGACTTTGGCCAGAAAGGCCAAGCCAAACCAGGTGGAGGCCACCAGGACAATAGCCGGGCCAGAAGCGACGTTGAGGTAGTAGCTGGCGTACATCCCCAGCAAGCTAGCGCTGACGCCAAACAGGGATCCCAGCAGCATCACCTGCTGCAGGCGAGGCACCAACAGGTAGGCTGTTGCTGCCGGCGTGATGAGCATGGCCAGCACCAGCAGCACCCCCACCGCCTTCATGCTGGCCACCAAAGTTAGGGAGGTGAGCGCCATCAGCCCCCAGCCCAGTCCCTCGGTGGGCAGGCCGGCTGCCTTGGCTCCCAGGGGATCGAAAGTGTAAAAAGTCAGCTCTTTAAAAAAGAGGGCCACCAATCCCAGCACCAGAGCGGTGATGCCCACCACCGTCAACACGTCGGCAGCACTTACCCCCAGCAGGTTGCCGAAGAGGAAGTGGTTGAGATCGATGCGGGCCCGCCGTTGGATCAGGGTGATCAACAGGATCCCCAAAGCAAAGAAAGCAGAAAAGACGATCCCCATGGCCGCATCGGGCTTGAGGGAAGTGGCGGAGCGGATCCACTGGATGAGCAGAGCGCTCAGCAACCCCGCCACGAAGGCGCCGACAAAAAGGTTTAGGCCCAGCATGTAGGCAATGGCCAGGCCCGGCAGCAGCGAATGGCTGAGGGCATCTCCCAGCAGGGCCAAGCTTTGCACCAGCAGATAGCTGCCCACCACGGCGCAGAGCATGCCGATGGCCACGGCCACCAACAGGGCCCGCTGCATGAAGGCAAAGCGCAAGGGATCCGCCAGGGTGTGCCAGAGCCCTTCCATACCACCTGATACATTTACGCTGAACACTGCTGAACATCACTGTTCAACTATGCAGCGATAGCATTCTGTTTGTTTCCAAACAGAATGGCGGTATCCCGCAAAGCTTTGAGTAGAATACCCAAAGCGCAGTTTCCGTGTCGTCTTACTACCAATTTTCTGCTTTGCTTTGGCTACCATGTTGGCAGACTCGAAAGTAAACAGAAAGATCAACTGGTAGTAATCCGTACTGAACATATTATACATTATTTTCAGTATAGTTGAGCTTATTATTGACTAGAGTCATGCTCTCACCCCCTAGGCAGCCGAGTCCAAGGGCAGGATACGGCCATAGGCCCGCTGCAACACCTGCGGCTGCAACACCTGCTGCGGGGATCCCTGGGCAATCAGCACGCGGTTGAGGAGCAGCACCTCGTCAAAGTAGGCCAGCGCCTGCCCCAGGTCGTGGTGCACCACCATCACGATATGGCCGGCGTCGGCCAGCTCCCGCAACACCTGAAACACAATGGCCTCGCTGGGCTGGTCGATCCCGGCCAGCGGCTCGTCCAGGGCGTAGATCTCCGCTTCCTGCGCTAGAGCCCGCGCCAAAAACACCCGCTGCTGCTGTCCCCCTGATAGCCGACCAATGGGCCGATCCCGATAGGCTCCCATCCCCACCCGCTCCAGGGCTTGCGCGGCCCGCTCCCGACCTTCTGGCCCGATGCGGCGCAACCAGCCGGCAGCTCTTACCTGTCCCATCAGCACCACATCCCACACCGTGGCCGGAAAGCTCCAGTCGATGGCCGACCGCTGCGGCACATAGGCCACTTGCTCCCCCCGCAGCACCTGGCCGCCGTAGCGCACCTCGCCCCCCTCTTTGGGCACCAACCCCAACAGCGCCTTGAGCAATGTACTCTTGCCGGCCCCGTTGGGCCCCAGGATGCCCGTGATGCGCCCCGGCCGGATCTCGGCGCCGATCCTCTCCAACGCCAGCAACTTGCCGTAGCGCACCGTCAGATCCCGCACCACCAGGGAGGCCGGACGAAGCGGGAGAGAAACCGCTGGTTTTTTCATTTTCCTTTCATTTTCATCAAGACCAGTGTAACCTAGGGGGGTACATGAATCATGAAACGATTATGAAAATGAAAGCTTTGTTTTTTGCTGGGCGCCACTTGGCGGTGGGATTTGGCCTGGTGATCGGGGGTTGGCTGTCCCTGGCTGGCTTGGCTGTGGCGCGTCCCCGCGTCGTGGTCACCACCACCTTGATTGCCGATTGGGTAGGGCAGGTGGGGCAGGATCGCATCCAGCTCAGCAGCCTGCTGCAGCCGGGCGTGGATCCCCACGTCTATGAGCCGACGCCGGCCGATGCCGCGGCCCTGGAGCAAGCGGATCTGGTGTTTTACAACGGCTACAACCTGGAGCCGGGGTTAATTCGTCTTATCGAGGCCACGGCCCAAGGAGCGCGGCGGGTTGCCCTGGCCGAGATCCTTGAGCCCATCGTCGCCGATGAAGACGGGATCCCGACGCCGGATCCCCACGTGTGGGGCAATGTGGAAAACGTCATCCTCATGGTGGAGCACATTGCCCAGGAGCTGACGGAGCAAGTCCCCAACGAAGCCGCTTTTTTCCGGGCCAATGCCGCCGCCTATCGGGCGGAGCTGGAGGAGCTCCACACCTGGATCGGGGAACAGATTCAGACCATTCCCCCCGCCAACCGGGTTCTGGTGACCACCCACGATGCCTTTGCCTACTACACCCAAGCCTACGGCCTGAAGATGGGGGGATCCCTCCTGGGGATCAGCACCGAGGAACAGCCCAGCGCCCAGACGGTGGCCCAGTTGGTGGAGGAGATCCGCGCCCTGGGGGTGCCGGCGGTCTTTGCCGAGACCACCCTTAACCCCGCTCTCATCCAGACGGTGGCCGCCGAAGCCGGGGTGCAGGTAGCTGAACAGGAACTGTACTCGGACTCTTTGGGGGAAGCAGGCAGCGGCGCCGAAACCTACGTCGCCATGATGCGCCTCAACACCTGCACCATCGTGGCGGCCTTGGGCGGATCCCCTGACTGTCCTTGAGGGGCAGCATCGAGACGGTGGGGCTGAGTTTTGTATGATAGGGGCTCAGACCCTCGTTATCTCACCGCGTCCATGCCTGCTGCCATCCGTCGCCCGCCTCGTTCCCTCTACTGTGGCCAAGTGCGCCCGGCCCACATCGGCCAGACCGTCACCCTCTACGGCTGGATCGACCGCCGCCGCGACCACGGCGGTGTGATCTTCTTGGATCTGCGGGATCGCTCCGGCATCGTGCAACTGGTGGCCGATCCCCAGAAAACCCCCCTCTCCTACGAGCTGGCGGGGCAGGTGCGCAGCGAATATGTGGTGCGGGTAACGGGAACGGTTCACCAAAGACCTAGTGACTCCTTTAATCCCCGCCTGGCCACCGGCGAGGTGGAGGTCTACGCGGAAGAGTTGGAAATTCT
The DNA here is from genome assembly GCF_054060575.1 of Thermostichus sp. MS-CIW-15. Lineage (NCBI taxonomy): Bacteria > Bacillati > Cyanobacteriota > Cyanophyceae > Thermostichales > Thermostichaceae > Thermostichus > Thermostichus sp. MS-CIW-15. The sequence continues at coordinate 16,031 of NZ_JBSSDI010000005.1, forward strand.
CAGCCGGGTGGGCAAGCAGCTTCCCTTCAGCGTCTCGGGGGAGGAAGGGGAAGAGGTGCGGGAAGAGATCCGCCTGCGCTACCGCTACTTGGACTTGAGGCGAGAGCGCCTGTCCCGCAACCTGCAGCTGCGTCACCAGGTCATCAAGGCCATCCGCCGCTTCCTGGAGGACGAAGAAGGCTTTATCGAGGTGGAGACCCCCATCCTCACCCGCTCTACCCCCGAAGGTGCCAGAGATTACCTGGTGCCGAGCCGCGTCAACCCCGGGGAGTGGTTTGCCCTGCCGCAGTCGCCCCAGCTTTTTAAGCAGTTGCTGATGGTGGCCGGCGTGGATCGCTACTACCAAATTGCCCGCTGCTTTCGGGATGAGGATCTGCGGGCGGATCGCCAGCCGGAGTTTACCCAGCTGGACATGGAGATGAGCTTTATGGATCAGGAGGCGATCCTGGAACTCAACGAGCGGCTCCTCTGCCATATCTTCAAAACCGTCAAAGGCATCGACCTGCCCCGCCCTTTCCCGCGGCTGACCTATGCCGAGGCCATGGCCCGCTACGGCTCCGACAAGCCCGACACCCGCTTTGGGCTGGAATTGGTGGATGTTTCGCCGCTGTTTCAGGGATCCGGCTTTAAGGTCTTCGCCAAGGCCTTGCAAGAGGGCGGTGTGATCAAAGTTCTGCCGGTGCCGGGCGGCGACGAAAAGATCTCCAACACCCGCATCAAGCCGGGCGGGGATCTGTTCAAGCTGGTCACCCAGTACGGGGCGGGTGGCCTGGCCTTCATCCGGGTGCGGCCCGGCAGCCTCGACACCATCGGCGCCCTCAAAGAAAGCCTCAGCCCCGAGCAGGAACAGCAGTTGCTGCAGCTTACCAACGCCAAGCCGGGGGATCTGCTGCTGTTTGGAGCAGGGCCGGCTGCCGTGGTCAACGAGTCGCTGGGCCGCCTGCGGCTGCACCTGGGCCAGGAGCTGGGCTTGATCCCGGAGAACGCCTTGAATCTCCTCTGGATCACCGATTTTCCCCTGTTTGAATTCAATGCCGAGGAAAACCGCCTGGAAGCCCTGCACCATCCCTTTACCGCCCCCCACCCCGACGACTTGGCCGACCTGAAAACGGCGCGGGCCCAGGCCTACGACCTGGTCTGGAACGGCGTGGAAGTAGGAGGGGGATCCCTGCGCATCTACCAGCGCGAGATCCAGGAGCAGGTTTTCCAGACCATTGGCCTTACCCCTGAGCAGGCGCGGGACAAGTTTGGCTTTTTGCTGGAAGCCTTCGAGTACGGCACCCCGCCCCACGGCGGCATCGCCTATGGCCTAGACCGGCTGGTGATGCTCTTGGCGGGGGAAGATTCCATCCGCGATGTCATCGCCTTTCCCAAAACCCAGCAGGCCAGGTGTTTGCTCACCGGTGCCCCTTCCGGCGTCGAGGCCAAGCAGCTCAAAGAACTGCACGTGGCCTCCACCTATCAGCCCGGCTGAACAGGATCCCCTGTTCCGGACTGTGGAAGGATAGAGAAGAACCTACCCCACCTTTCCGTATGCTAGACCTGACCGGAAAAAAAGCCTTGGTAACCGGCATTGCCAACGAGCGCTCCATCGCCTGGGGCATTGCCCAGCAACTGCACAAAGCGGGGGCGACGTTGGGGGTTACCTATCTGCCGGACGAGCGGGATCGCTTCAAGACCAAAGTCCAGCAGCTCACCGAGCCCCTGCAGCCGGATTTTCTCCTCCCTTGCGACGTGCAAAGCGACCAGCAGATTGACGAGCTGTTTCAGGCAATAGCCCAGAAATGGGGTCAGGTCGATATCTTGGTTCACTGCCTGGCTTTCGTCAAAAAAGAAGAGCTGAGCGGCAACTTTAGCGATATCTCGCGGGAAGGGTTTGCCCTGGCCATGGATGTGAGCACCTACTCCCTGATTGCCCTCTGCCGGGCCGCCAAGCCTCTCTTGAGATCCGGCAGCAGCATCCTCACCCTCACCTATTTGGGGGGGGTGCGGGTGGTGCCCAACTACAACATGGCCGCTGTCACCAAAGCGGGCCTGGAAACCTGCGTTCGCTACCTGGCGGCCGAGCTGGGCCCCGCCGGGATCCGGGTGAATGCCATCTCCGCTGGACCCATTCGCACCTTGGCTTCTTCGGCCATTGCTGATTTCCATGCCATGCTGCACGCGGTCGAGGAGAAAGCTCCGCTGCGGCGCAATATCACCCAGCTCGAGGTGGGCAATGTGGCAGCTTTTCTGGCCAGCGACCTGGCCAGCGGCATTACCGGCCAGGTGATCTATGTGGATAGTGGATATAGCATCCTGGGTTTTTAGGCTTTTGGGGATCCCCCTGGCATGAATCGCTTCTCGCCTTTGCAGCGGCTGCTGCTCACCTGGATTTTGATCGTCATCAGCGGCTGGCTGGCCCTACAGGTGGGCCGGCTGTTTGGCCATCTGCTCACCACCATCCTGACGGCGGCGGTGCTGGCTTTTTTGCTCAACTATCCGGTGCAGGTGCTGCGGCGCTATCGGGTAAGCCGCGGTTTGGCAGTCACCCTGGTTTTTGCCCTGTCGGTGGTGCTGCTGGCCTTGGTGGGGATCGCTGTGGTGCCCATCCTGGCCAAGCAGGTGGTGCAGTTGGGGGCGCGGATCCCGGAGTGGGTGGATACCTTACAAAGCTGGCTGGATCAAATCAGCCTGTGGGCGGCAGAGCGCAACATCAACCTCGGCCAGACAGAGCTGGTGAACACCCTCCTCAACCGCCTGCAGGCCAGCGCCGAAAAAATTGCCGGCCAATCCCTGGACATCCTCCTGGGCACCTTCAATCAGGTGATCGATCTGGTGTTGGTGTTGGTGCTGGCCCTCTACATGCTGCTCTACGGGGGGCAGTTCTGGCAGGGGTTGCTCAGCCTCTTCCCCAAGCCCTGGGGACCGCGCATCGGCGAAGCCCTGGCTCTGAGTTTCCAGAACTTTCTCATCAGCCAGTTGGTGTTGGGGTTCATCATGGCCCTGATGCTGGTGCCAATTTTTGGGTTTTTGCGCGTGCCCTTCGGGCTTTTGTTTGGCCTGTTGATCGGCCTGCTGGAGGTGATCCCACTGGTGGGGGGCTTTATTGGCATCGGCGCGGCAGCGGTGCTGCTGGCCTTTCAGGATATCTGGCTCAGCCTCAAGGTGGTGCTGGTCTCCCTAATTGTGCAGCAGGTTAAGGATCGGGTCATCGCCCCCCGCCTGATGGGGGAACTGATCGGCCTCAACCCGGTGTGGATCTTGATCGCCCTGTTGGTGGGGGCGCAACTGGGGGGCATCCTGGGCGTCATCGTCGCGATTCCCCTAACCAGTGTGGTGAAAAGCCTCTACGAGATCGCGCGTTCCGCCGACTTGGCCGCCGAAGAGGGCTTGGACTCGACCACGAGAGTGACCTCTCTGGGCGAAAGTCGCAGAGAAACTCGCCGGGATCCCACCTTGCCCAAACCGGAGACCCAACAGGTTTAGCGTGCTGACGTTCCAAGCGGAGCCGAACCCGAATCCGTATCTCCCCTCTCCCTTTGGGAGAGGGGCCGGGGGTGAGGGCCTCAGCGAATTTTTCCCTCGATAAAAGGCACCTCCAGCACCTTTTCGTGGTGGATGGGGCCATGGCCAAAATAGCCCCCTTCCCCGAACAATTCGCCGTGGTCGGCGGTAACGGTGATGTAGGTGTTTTTGGGAACCAGATCGAACAATTGTTCAAAAACCCCATCTAGGTAGCGCACCGCCTCGATCTGCCGCTGGCGCAGCTCCTCCAACTGGGCGGCGCTGAAAAAGGGGATCCCGGCCTCTTCCCCTTCATCCAGGCGCTTTAACACGCCATTCACCCCAGAGATGCGGGGCCACAGGCTGGGATCCTCATCGGGCAGGGCGTAGGGATAGTGAGTTTCGCCCACATTCAACAGGTAAAAGCTGGGGCGATCCGGATCAAAGCGCAACTGCTCCACCATGGCTGCCATGTCGTTGTGGCGCGGCATGAGGCGGTAGGAATCGAAGTCGCGATTGAGCAGGGTGCTGGGATTGAGCACCGGCAGGGAGACCAGGGCGTGGGTGGTGTAGCCCAGTTGGTGCTTCAGGAGCGTTGGCAGGTAGAGGTGAGGCAGCAGGTGCTTGAACTCAATCGGCTGCCGGGTGCCGAGGCGCTCGTTGTAGCGCAAATACTCCTGCTTGTAGTGTTCAGACGCGAAAACCTGGGTGGGGCTGGTGTGGGGCAGCAGGCCCATGAGCAAGTTGTAGTGGGCGGGAGCCGTCCAGGAAGCGTAGCTCCAGCGCTTTTCCAGGGATCCCAGCTTGAGCAGATGCTTGGGGTTGGCGGCCAGCAGGCTGTCGAAACGGCAACTGTCGAGAACGATCAGCAGATAGTTATTCTGTCCCTGGGGTTCCGGTCGAGGGTCGGACTCAGACGAGGGAGCCGCAGAAGATCGCCACCAGTTCAAGAGTCCCATTCCTCTTCCTCCTGGGCAGAATAGGGCCGTCGGACGATCCGCCAGTTGGGGGCTGTGGCCGCGTCGTCTTCCTCCTCAAGTTCTTCCTCAGGATTGGCAGATTTAGGAGCCGGGTCGCGAATGCGTTCCGGCGGGATATTGGAGTAGGAATAGCGGCCTGCCTGGGGATCCGGCAGATCCTGAGGCAAATAGTGGTCAGGGGGAATCATCTGCGCTTCCAAAAAGCGCACTCGCTCGATGAGCTGGTTTAACTTGCGGATTGCCTGTCGCTGGAATACCCGGTCGTGCAGCCGCCAAGCGCCCACATACAGAAACCCCAAGCCCACTCCTACCCCATAGGCCGTCAAGAGCGTCAGCGACAAAGGAATCGCAGCGCCAGCTTGCCCGGCTACGACTACGGCTGCCGCAGATCCCCAGTTTTGGACAAGGAAAACGAGCAGGGTCAGTATCCACAGGCCCAGGAGTATGGAGCGGATATTCTGGAGCATGGCCGCCACCTTCCCTCTTCACCAGGCTACCACCACCCCTGCAAGGAGCGGCGGAGGAAACCCCGACTCCTCAGCCACCTCCGATTGCGTTGGATCCCCAGCCCGGAGCCACTTGAGCCGCCCTGAGGATAAAGGCAGCCAGGTTGCGCAGCGCTTCATCATCCATCCAGGAGGGGGGCACGGGGCGGCAGCCATAGCTAACCTCGGTGCCATCGTAGCTGCGGGGATCCCGTTGGTACTCCACCAAGGCTTGAATGGTGTCGCGGGGTGGGGTGGCGCCGCGCAAGTCCTTGAGCGAAAGGGAAATGTTGGGGGCCGGTAGGGTAGAGCCACCCACGTGGCAGTTCAGACAGGCGGACTGAAAGCGATTTTTCCCGTCGGTAAGTTGCTCTGGAGTAAAGGTGAGCATGTGCCCTTCCGCATCCCAGGGCAGCTCTATCGGCTCAGTGGTTCGCAGATAGTGGCTCACGTAAGGATCAATGCGGCCTGCTGCTGGGCTAGCTAGCCCTAGCCATACCAGAAGCAGGATCCCGGCCCACCTCCAGCCACGGCCCGGGACCCGCCACCGCTTTGCCCCTTGAGTTTGCCCAGGCATCAGAGATAGGCCGAAAGGTCACTGTGGGATTCGCTCTTGGTGCCGCCCCAGCCGGGCACGGTCTTAGCCTGCACTAGGATGTAGCCGGCAATTAACTTCAGATCCTCATCGGTGAGGTTGCGCAGGCGAGGATACTCACTTAGAAGCTGGGTGTTGGGATGATATTCCACCAGGGACTCTACCCCGTCATAGGTGACCGGGTTCTTGATGTAGTCCACGATCGCCAACACATTATCGCGGGGAGGTGTTGCCCCCTCCAGATCCGAGAGCTTCAAGGTAACATCCGGATTGGGATAGGTCTGTCCACCCACATGACACTGGGCACAGGCCCTGTTGAATAACTGCTTTCCTCTGGCCAGTTGCGCTTCCGTGAAAGTGATGGACTCGGTTGGCGACAAGGCTACAGGAGGAATCTGCCTGGCCGCCAAGGCCGGCCCCCAGGCATACCCGGCCATCCCCAAAACCAAGATCAGGATCAGTAACCGACGACGCGCCGCCGCGAACGCTTTCTGAAGAGAAAAAAATTTGCTAAACATGGTTCTCCGTAGTTCGATCTTAGAAAAGGGGTCAGCTCTGCTCCAGCGACAAACCCGACAACAGGATCAAGAATAGACCATTGCGAGATCATTTGCAGATGGGATCCGGGATCCGTTTTGCAAGGCGTTCTCTTCGACCTTGGTGTTAAGTTTGATTGCGAATTCAGGGCCCCTTCAACGGTCGGGTTATTGCCCCCACCCTGCCGAGATCGGCAATGCGATACACAAAAGCAAACTCGGAGAAGGGATCTCTTTCCTCCTGGAGAGGACAGCAGAGGTTGGGACAGATAGGGTTGAGGAGTCCTCAAAGGCGGTTCAATTGCCAGGGATCCCCTGGCTGGGGCTATCCTGTAAGCATCTCTCCTGCGTGCGTTCTCTAAGTGGGTAGGCAATGCCTTGGGACCTGGGGCGGTTTTGGAACACGCTGACCTACTACGAAGCGCTGCCCTTTGCCGACCTATGGCGCTGGGTTCAGAATGGGTTCCAAGCAGCAGCGGTTGACTTCATGCCTCCTTCCCTGGCGACTTCAGCTCCTCTTCCCGTGATCTTCTTGGGCGATGGCCTACCAGTGGGGCTGGCGGAGGCGCTGCAACAGCAGGGGGCGGAAGTCCAGGAGAGAGGGGATGAGGTGACAGCCAGGGTCATCCTGGGTCTGGAGAACCGGGAGGAAGCTAAGGCCCACCTGGAGCGGCTGCGCCGCAGCGGCCAGACGGAACAGATGCTCTTTGACTTTCGCCGGCCTGACCCCCAGGTGAACCAGTTCTGGGGCATCCTAGACGATGTGGTGATGGGCGGGGTGAGCCAAAGCCAACTGCTCTGGGGCGAGGGCGAGCTGCTGTTTACGGGGCAGGTTTCCACGGCCAACTTCGGCGGCTTTGTTTCCACGCGCACCCGCAACTGGCAGCCTCCCTTGGATGTGTCGGGGTTTGCCGGCCTGGAGCTGCGGCTGCGGGGGGATGGGCAGCGCTACAAGGTTCTGCTGCGGGATCAAGGGGGTTGGGACAGCCCGGCCTACGGCTATGCCTTCGACACCACCCCAGGGGAAGAGCAGACCGTCCAGGTGCCTTTTGCCGAGATGGTGCCTACCTTTCGCGCCCGCCGGGTTGCTGCTCCCCCTTTGAATACCCGCCAGATCTATTCCCTGCAACTGATGCTGAGCAAGTTTGAGGCGGACGGCAGCCCCAACCCCCGCTTTCGGCCTGGGCCCTTCCAACTGGGCCTGCGCTGGATCGGGCTCTACCGCCGCGATCCGCTGCCGCAACTGATGGGGGTGGCGCGGGGATCCCTAACTCCCGATTGGGTGGCGGCCTTGCGGGAGAGCTCCAGCCGCTGGTGTGGGGTGGAGATTCCTGCAGAGATCGAGGGATCCGCTCTGGCAGCCCAGTTGCTGCGGCTATTGCACTTGCCCGAGAGTGTGGGCCGGGTGGTGCCTCTAGAAGCTGTCCATGGCTAAGCTTCTGGGCCGCCTCAAGGGATCCCTGGGGCTTTTGGCCGGCCTATGGCTGTGGGCGGGCCAGGGGATCCCTTACCTGTTTGACTGGGACGAGCTCATTTACGCCAGCTTGGCGCGGCAGATGCTGGCCAGCGGCGATCCCCTGGCTTTGCAAATTAACGGCGAGCCTTTTTTCGAAAAGCCCCCCCTCTTTTTTTGGCTGCAGGCCCTGGCGATGGCGGCCCTGGGGGTCAACGAAGGGGCGGCGCGGCTGCCCAATGCCTGGGTTGGCGGGATCACCGTAGCCCTTTTGGTGGCGTGGGGAGGGCGGCTGCGCGGGGCGGGGTTTGGCTGCCTCTGGGGGATCCTCCTCCTGACGGGCTACCTGCCCCTGTTTTTCTACAAAACCGGCCTCATCGACCCGCTGCTGAATTTGGGTATGGGCGTGGGGCTGGGATCCCTTTGGGCTGCTGAGGAGGCGCGTCGGGCCGGGCGCTCCGGTCAGGGGTGGAGAGCTCTGGGCGCGCTGGCTTTGGGCCTGGCGGTGTTGGCCAAGGGGCCGGTGGGGCTGGTGTTGCCGCTAGCCATCTGGATCCTCTACAAGCTCTGGCAGCGGGATCCGCCAATGGGGTGGGGGGAGATGGTGATCTTTTTGGGCCTGGCGGCGGCTGTTCCCCTGGCCTGGCTGGTGCTGGAAGTGACAGCGCGGGGGCTGCAGTGGCTGGCGGCGTTTTGGCACTACCAGTGGGGTCTGGTGAGTACCCCCAGCGGCCATCCGGGCCCGGTCTACCTGCATCTTTTGGCCTTTGCCTGGGGGTGCTTTCCCTGGGGGGCTTTGGCCCTGGCCGGGATCCTGGAGAGGATCCCCAGGAGTATTGACTCGGCGGCTGCGGATTTAACTCAGCGGGCAGAACGCCTGCTCTTGGTGGCCTTTGGGGTGGTGCTGGCCCTGTTTTCGCTCCTGGTGCAAACCAAGTTGATCCACTACACCTCGCTGCTTTACCCCATCGGCGCCTACTTTGCCGCCCTGCGCCTGCAAGGCCTGGTTGCCGAGAAAAGGGGGCCCAGCTTTGGGGAAACTGCCTGGATCCTGCTCAGCGGCCTGGGTTGGCTGGCCCTGTGGCTGCTATTGCCGTGGCTGGGATCCCAGGATCCGGCTTTGCGGGCCCAAGTGGGGGCCGCCTTGGGGATCCCCGACAGCCTAACCGGCCGTTTGGCCCTGGGATACCTACAGGCCGAGGTGGAATGGCCCTTCTTCACCTATGGCCCTGCTTTGCTCCTGGTGCTGGGGGGACTGGCCTGGATCAGGGCGCGGCAGAGCGTTCGGGGATGGGCCATCTTGCTCTTGGCCACTGGACTCAGCGCCCAGTTGGCCTGGAGCTGCATCTTCCCAAGGGTGTTGCAGCATACCCAGGGGGGATCCGTCTACTTTTTCCGCCAGTTTGCCGGCCCAGAACCGGCTCTTTCGGGAAGGGTTGGCCTCTACGGGCTCCGCTCGTTTGTACCCTATTTTTATGGTCCGCTGCGGGTGCCCTATGCCGCCAAGCTGGAGGAGCTGGCTGCCTGGCAAGCCCAAGGCCAGGTGCCCGACTATCTGGTGACCTGGGATCCCTTTGTAGCTGAGCTAACGGAGCCAGGGATCCCAGCGGCAGCTTGGCAGGCCGTGGAGCGCCGCAGCCCCTTTTGGCTGTTGAAGAAAACCTAGGGAAGATATGGGCCAGTACGTGTTGCGGATCAGCGACCTTCCCCTTCAGGATCGCCCGCGCGAGCGGCTGCTCAGCCAAGGGGCCAAAAGCCTCTCCCACGCCGAGCTGCTGGCCATTTTGCTCAATACCGGCCAGGGGCCGGGCAAGCTCTCGGCTGTGGGCCTGGCCCAGTTGCTCTTGAAAACATTGGAAGCCCAAGGGGATCCCCTGGCCCAACTGCGCCAGGTGGAGGCCGGAGAGCTGCTGCAAATTGAGGGCATTGGCCCAGCCAAAGCAGCAACAGTGTTGGCCGCCATCGAGCTGGGGCGGCGGATCTTTTTGGCCCGACCCCCCGAGCGGACGGTGATTGAATCGCCGGAACAGGCGGCCATGGCCCTAAGCGGCGACCTGATGTGGGAGCCCCAGGAGCATTTTGCCGTCCTGCACCTGGACATCAAACACCGCCTCATCGGCCAGCAGATCGTAACCCGGGGAACCGCCACGGAAACCCTCACCCACCCGCGGGAAACCTTCCGCAGCGCCATTAGGCAAGGGGCCAGCCGCATCCTGGTGGCCCACAACCACCCCTCCGGCAGCTTGGATCCCAGCCCGGAAGATCTTGCTCTCACCCGGCAACTCTTGCAGGCGGGGCAACTGCTGCAGATCCCGGTTTTGGATCACCTCATCCTCGGCGGCGGGCAGTTCCTCAGCCTGCGCCAACACACCCGCCTGTGGGAGGAATTTCCCCAGCCCGAGTAGTTCCAAGCGCTCCGCGCCGCTAACGCGACCACCCCCGCCCCCCTACATCCCCCCGCAGGCGGGGGGACAAGAGGGGGGCCGGGGCTAGGGATCCGGCAGCACCTCAAAGCGCATGCCCACCCTGAGTTGGCCGCCGTTGACCAGATCCCAGGCCGACTGTTCCTTCCTGCCGGGCAGTTGGGCCCGCCGGATGAGGAGGGATCCCTCCCCTGTGGCCACATACACCCCTTCTCCCCTGGCCAGTCCCACCACTTCTCCGGGGCTGCCCGGGGGAAGCTCGGCAGGTGGCGGGTGCAACTGGGGAGCGGCGGAGCGGACAATCTTAATCCGCTGCCCCTGCAAGCCGGTAAAACAGTCCGGGGAAAAGGCGCGGATTTGGTTGTGCAAGGCCTGGGCCGGGCGCTGCCAGTCGAGCTGGAAGTCCTGTTTTTTAAGCAGGGGGGCATAGGTTGCCCGCGAGTCATCCTGGGGAATGGGGGTCAGCTCTCCTTTTTCCAGTTTCACCAGGGTTTCCACCAGCAGCTCTGCCCCCCGTTGGGCCAGTTGGGAGGCCAGCTCCAAGCCGGTCTGCTCCGGCTCGATGGGCAGCTTGGCCTGCAGCAAGATGGCCCCCGTATCCATGCCTTCGTCCATGAGCATGGTGGTGACGCCGGTCTCGGTCTCGCCGTTGGCAATGGCCCACTGGATGGGGGCGGCGCCGCGATAGGCCGGCAGGAGGGAAGCGTGGACATTGATGCAGCCCAGCTTGGGCATCTGCAGCACCGCCGGCGGCAAGATCTGGCCGTAGGCCACCACCACAAACACATCGGCAGCCAGCGCCTCTAGCGCCGCCAGCACCTCTGGATCCCGCCGCAGCCGGCCAGGCTGCCAAACCGGGATCCCGTGGGCTTGGGCGAGGATCTTGGTGGGCGGGGGGAGCACCTTCTGTCCTCGCCCCTGCGGCCGATCCGGCTGGCAGACCAATCCCACCACTTCAAAGGGAGACTGCGGCTGCAACAAGATCTGCAGCGAGGGCAGAGCAAACTCCGGCGTGCCAAAGAAAACAACCCGCATGGCCGACCCCCTGAGCCCTGCCCTTTAGTCTAGAGCGGCCGGGGAAGGTGGAGAGGGCTCGCCCTCGGCGGCGTCGGCTGCTGGAGAAGGAAAGGGAGAAAGCCTGGTCGGGGAAGCCTGCCAAAAGGCGGGCTGTTTGAGATCGAACTCTTGGCTCCAGGCCGGCAAGAAGGAGCCCAGCTTTTGCCCGGAAAGCCGCAGCCGCTGCACAAAGGTCCATTCCAGACGGGTCAAGGCCCGCCGCACAAAGTCCTTGGCCCAAGCCGGATCCGGAACTTCCGCTGCCTGCAAGTTCACCTGTAAGAGGCCCAGCTTGGGGTGCAGATGGACGCGGGCCTGGATCCCCTGCGGGCGCAGCAGGTAGTCGAGCACATACTGGATGGCTTCTCCATCCCCGCGTTGGGCGCGATACAAGGGGCTGTTGGGGTTGGGCGGCGGCTGGTAGCGCCACTCGCGGTGCCACTCCGGGATCCCTTCGTTGGGGGGAAAGCCAAACAGCTCCACCTGGCGCTGCCGGTAGCTCAACGCTATTTCCTCTAGGGTTGGCAAGAGGCCCTGCAGCAGCCGATCCGCATCCGGAAGGGGATCCCCTTCCAGGCGCAGCAACAGGCGGTGTCCGGAAAGACGCGCCTGCACCTGCAGATGTCCCAGCCCCTGGGATCCCAGGGCTGCTTGCAAGCGAGCCACGATCTCCGGGAGAGCCGCCTGGACCTCCACAGAATGGTCAGACATCGGCAGGGATCCGCAACAAGACCAGATCCAACCTAGCCCAAGTTCGGCAAGGGCTTGGAGGGGTTGCCAGCCGGGGCTAGATTCCCAGGATTAAGCGGGCAACGGAGAAGTAGATCAACACCCCTAGCACATCCACAATCGTGGTGATGAAGGGGTTAGCCATCAAAGCGGGATCGAAGCCGAAGGAGCGGAACAAAAAGGGCAGCCCCGCCCCCGACACCGAAGAGAGAACAGAAATCCCAAATAGGCTCAGCCCGACGCTGATCGCCACCAAGAGATCCCGCTGCAGGGCATAGGCCCAGCCGATGGTGATCAAGCTGAGCATGATCCCCAGCATGGCTCCCACCGCCGCTTCCCGGGCCAGCACCCCAAACCCGTCCTTGAGGCGCACCGTCGCCGTGCTCAGGCCGCGAATCACCACCGTCGAAGACTGGGAGCCGACGTTGCCGCCGCTATCCACCAACAGGGGGATAAAAGCCGCCAGGGCAATCACCTGGCTTAAGACTTCTTCCTGACCGGCAATAATCGTGCTGGTAAAGGTGTTGGTAAACAGCAAAATCAGCAGCCACACCACCCGCTTGCGGGCCGCCTGCCAAAAGCTGAGGTCGAAATAGTCCTCTTCTCCAGACTGCAACCCCCCCAAGGAGTAGATGTCTTCGGTGGCCTCTTGCTCCAGGATGTCCAGTACATCATCTACCGTAACGATCCCCACCAGTCGCCGCTCGGCATCCACCACCGGCACCGCCAACAGGTCGTACCGCTGGATGACCCGCGCCACTTCTTCTTGGTCGGTGTGGGTGCTGACAAACACCACCTCCCGGTTCATCACCTCCTCCAGCCGCTGGGCCGGGTCGGCCATCACCAACTCCCGCAAGGACAGGGTTCCCGTCAGGTGTCGCTCTTGGTCGGTGACGTAGAGGTAGTAGATGGTCTCGGTTTCGCGGGCCAAGAGGCGCACCCGCTCCAGCGCCTCGGCTGCGGTCAGGTTCTCTCGCAGGGAAATGTATTCCGGAGTCATGATCCGCCCCGCGGTGTTGGGGGCATAGCCCAGCAGCAAGGCTGTGGCTTCCCGCTCTTCGGGGCTGAGCTGCGGCAGCAGTTCGGCAACCACCTTGGCCGGCAGTTCGTCGAAGAGGCGGGCCCGGTCGTCCGGCGACATCTTGTCCAGGATGTCCTGGATCTCTTGGCTTCTGAACTCGCGCAGCAGCGTCTGTTGCAGCTCTATGTCCAGGTGTTCGTAAACGCGGATAGCCAGATCCTTGGGCAGCAAGCGAAAGGCCAGAGCCTGCTGCGCCTCCGGCAACTCCCCAATGACCTCGGCAATGTCCACCGGCTGCACCGGCAGCAGGAGAGATTTGGCCTGTTCCAAGTTGTTTTCCTTTAAGGCCAAGCTGAGCTGGCCGCGCAAGAGCTCACAAGATTGCTCGCGGCTCAACTCAGGACTGGGGGCGGGTGGGATCAGCGGGGCGGAATTCAACGGCCTTGCTCCCTGCAACTCTAGCTGTAACCAAAGGTCGGGCGGCGCAAGCCCCGGACTTTAGCCCTGGGGATAAGCCGCCTTATCTCGACTTTATGATGATGTCACGAGCGCCTGCGGATTTCGATCCACGGTATTGGTTCGAGCAATATCCGACGCAAGTATCTCGGCTTGGCCCAGTAGTTGGGGTTATGGCGTCCTCCCCAACCCCCCGTCTACGGGGGGCCCTGGAGAGAACGTCAATAATGCCAGCAAGGCTGAGCCCCTATTTCGCTGGCCACAGCTCGGCTAGAGCCCATAAAAGTCGGGGCCGGATCCCTCGTAGCTGGGGTTAACCCGCAGGTTTAAGTGGGGGCAGACGATCTCGCAGGTGCGGCACTGGATGCAGTTTTCCAGCGACATGGCGTGGGAGCGGATGCCGTTTTGCTCGCGGATGTGGTGGACTTCCGCGGTGCAATCGGCCACGCAGGGGGTGGGGCGGTTGAGCTTGTCGTAGGTGGCAATGCACTGGCGGCAGATCTCGGCGCTGAACTCGAGGATGTGCCGGTTGCCTTCGGGGTAGCGGGGATCCGCAAAAAAGACGGCATCGGATCGCGAGAAATAGCCCGCTCGCGTGGTCAATGTTTCGGGATCCACAACGCTGGGGGCCACAAAGTCCGCTTGGATGGCGGCATGGGGGGCGACATAGCCTTGGGGGGGCGGCTCGCCGGCGCTGACCCGTCCGCTGAGCAAGGTGTAGGCGCGCAGGAGTTCTCCGCCACGACGCACGGGATCCTGCAGGCCCCAGCGCAGGGATCCCAGCCAGGGATGGCCGGCATCCACGCTGCGGCAGATCTGGGGCAGGTACGCTTCCAGCAGACGGGAGTTTTCCAAAAAGGCCTCCCGGAAGTAGCGGCTACGGTAGAGATCTTGGCCAACGGAGCTCTCCATCACCGCCTTTTGGTAGGCCTCTTGGATCCGCAGATCTCCTTTCAAGAAGCCGTCGTGAATGAGGCCCGCCGCCAGGTAGCCGGTCTCCATGGCGTTGTTGATCCCGGCCAGGCTGCCCACATCCAGCACCCCCAGGGCATCGCCCAAAAGCAAAGCCCCTTCGACGCCAAAGCGGCTGGGCAAGCTGTAGTAGCCCCCCTCAGGAATGACGGCAGCCCCATATTTGAGCAACTTGCCGCCGGCAATGAGGGACTGGATCCAGGGGTGGGCCTTGAACTCCTGCAGGCGCTGCTGCGGGTTGAGGTTGGGATTTTTGCTGTCGAGGCCGATGATCAAGCCCAGGGCCAGGCGGTTATCTTTGAGACCATAGACAAAGCCGCCGCTGAAGCTGCCATCCAAAACCGGGTAGCCCAGGGTGTGCCACACCTGCCCCTGCAGTGAGCAAGGGATCTGCCACAGCTCTTTGACCCCCACCGACCACAGTTGCGGGCGGGGGCGCAGGTGAAACTTCTCGACCAGATCTTTGGAGATAAATCCCTTGTCCCCGAAGCAGGTGAGCTCGGCAAAGACGCAATCTTCATAAACCTGGCCGGAGTCGCTCACCCGCACCCCAATGACTCGCTCCCCCTCATAGAGGATCTCATGGGCGGCAAAGCCAGGGAATACGTCCAGGGTGACGTTGGGGATCCCTTTAGCCTTTTCTTGTAGGGTTTCGGCCAGCCAGCGAATGACATGGCTGAGGGTGAGGATGAGCTGCCCCTGTTTGCGCAGCCCCTTTGGGATCGCCGCCTCTGGCAAGTCCCAGCGCTCCTGGGATCCCAGTACGCTCAGGTGGCTCACCTCCACCCGCCCCTCGTGGGGAAATCCTTGGCTCTCAAAATCCGGGAAAAGCCTGGCGATTACCTGGGGATTGCAGATGGCACCACTGATGATGTGCCCGCCGAATTGCCGGGCTTTTTCCAAAAGGGCGATGGAGAGCTTGAGCCCCGAGAGCTTGGCCAGATCCAAAAGGCGATGGGCCAGGATCAGGTTGGAGGAGCTCCCCCCCACCAAAAGCAGGTCGTAGCGGATGGCGTCACTCATGCAAAATTCCCCACCCAGTGGCTCTGGAGAGTCTGCCCGTATCCTAGAAAGGAAAAGTGGAAAGATCCCAAAACTTTAGACCTTCTCAAGGCTTTGGGCGTTCTCCCCGCGGGGGCCCACCCCCAGCCTCTTGCCTTGCTTGGGTAGGGATCCCTCCTTCCTGCAATTTTTCCAGCTAGCCGGATTCGAGCCTCTCTTGCCAGAGAAAAAGGGGCTGTCTTTGAGCTGGCTTGCGGTCTTACTGCTAGCTGGCAGAGCTTGGATTCTACGCTAAACAAGTTGTAGGCGGCAATGAAGGAACATCCTCTGTCCAAGTCTTTCTTGGCAACGCTGGTTGGAGCCTTCTTTGTTCTTTTAGGCTGCAGCGTTGTGCGGCACCACTTGTTTCAGTCGGGAGGGTATGATCTCGGTATTTTCGACCAAGCTGTTTATTTAATCAGCCGTGGCGAGGTTCCTTTTTCTACTATTCGCGGGATCCACATTCTTGGGGATCACGCAGCTTTTATCTTGTATCCTCTCAGTCTCTTGTATCGCATTGTTCCCTCTGTATATTGGCTGTTTGGCATCCAAGCTCTGGCACTAACGCTGGGAGCGCTGGCCGTTTACCATCTGGCGCTCCAGGCCGAGATTGATTCTGGCAGGGCGAGAACAATTGCCGCCGCCTATCTTCTCTACCCAGCCATCTTCAACGCCAACCTTTTTGATTTTCATCCAGAAGTGTTGGCCGTTCCCCTTTTTTTGGCCGCTATACTCTGTGTTCGCTCTGGCAAGCTGTGGGGGTTTTTGCTGTGCCTAGGCGGCATCCTCGGCTGTAAGGCGGCATTGTCTCTCAATGTCGCTGCCCTGGGAGTTTGGCTTTTGATCTGGGAAAGCCGGCGGATTGACAAGCGCTGGCAACGGCGCTGCCAAGTGGCCGGCTGGCTTGCCATAGCGGCAGGGTCGGCTTGGTTTGGCGTGGCTACTTTTTGGATTATTCCTCACTTCAGTGGCAGCGAGCCGGCAGCCGTTTCTCACTATAGCTATTTGGGCAGTTCTGTTCCTGAAATTATCCAAAACTTGGTTCTCAAGCCAACATTAGTCCTGGGCAAGGTCTTCTCTCTCGACACCCTATTCTATGGATTTTTGTTAGTCATCCCTGTGGCTTGGGGCCTCTCTTGGCGCCACTGGGATCCCTGGATCCCTGCCCTGCCAACTTTGGGGCTGAATATCCTTTCTAGCAATCCTGCTTATCGGGACCTGGTGCACCAGTACGCGCTGCCTGTTGTTCCTTTTCTATTTCTAGCTGTTATCGAAAACGGGAAGACGACCAACCCTCCCGCCTCTTCTGCGAAAGTAAACAAAACAGCCCTGATCTGGTCTTTGCTGGCTTTTTTGGCTTTGGCCAAGTATACCTTTTTCGGCTCCCTCTATCTCCAGTCTCTCGACACTTGGCAGGCCACTCGTGAGGCCCTTGCCCAGATCGCCACCTCAGGGGGCGTTCTCACCACCCATGAG
This sequence comes from Thermostichus sp. MS-CIW-15, assembly GCF_054060575.1. Classification (NCBI taxonomy): domain Bacteria; kingdom Bacillati; phylum Cyanobacteriota; class Cyanophyceae; order Thermostichales; family Thermostichaceae; genus Thermostichus; species Thermostichus sp. MS-CIW-15. Next base: position 32,740 of record NZ_JBSSDI010000005.1, read on the forward strand.
ATCAGCCCCCACCTCACCCATCGGCGGGTTATTTACTTTACCGACGAGAGCCGCTTTAAGGGATCCCCTCCCGACCAATGGGATCCCTTTGATTATGTCTTGCTCAACAGCCGCCATCCGGGGTGGCGCAGCAGCCCAGAGTTCTCCCAGACCCTGATTGCCGCTTTACAAAACGAAACCTCATTTCGACTTCTCTACCATCGCGATGGGGTGTATCTGTTCTCCAGGCTACGAGAAAGATCCTGACAGGCAGCCGCAGCAATGCCCTGCCTCATCGCAACAAATCGTTAAAAAAAATTGTTACGTCGATCTAAAGAAATTCTCCAAATCGGCAAGGCTTAACCTGGGCTTGGTCTCTCCTTAACTTCGAGCCACTAGTTTTGTAGTGCCTATCCTTATGCGTGAAAACAGTCACGCGGGGAATAGATGTTTTTTGTAAAACATCTAGCTTCTAGAAGACCGACAAGACAAGAGAAGAGGAGAACCAAAGTGAATAGCAATCCGCATGGCCCCCGGCTCCGTCATGGGGACGAGCCTCTGTGCAATCATTCGCCCAACCCTACCTTCAGCAGCATTCTGGAAACCCGCCTGCAGCGGCGCCAAGTGCTGCAGGGCGGCATTGCGGCGGCAGTGGCCACCTTTTTCGGCCTGCCGGCGCTAAACGGCGCTTCCAAATCTGCCAAAGCGGCCAGCGGCAGCTCCTTGCTGGGCTTCAAGGCGATCCCCGTGAGTGCAGAAGACAAAGTGGTGGTGCCCGAAGGCTACACGGCTCGACCGCTGCTGGCCTGGGGTACCCCCATCACCGGCACCTACCCACAGTTCAAGCTGGAAAACACCGGCGCCGAGCAAGGGATGCAGGTGGGCAGCCACCACGACGGCATGCACTTCTTCCCCATTGATGGGAAGGATCCCTGGCAGGGCCGCTCTGATGAGGGCTTGTTGGTGTTCAACCACGAGTATGTGGAGCCGCGCTTCATGCACGCTGCCGCCAAGGGGCAAAAGTTTGACGACGAGGACTATCCGGTCAATCCCGACGGCAGCCGCGATCCCGATCAAGTACTCAAAGAGCTGAACGCCCACGGGGTGAGCATTGTCCACATCAAGCAGCAGGGGGACGGCAACTGGACTGTGGTGCGGGATCGCCTCAACCGCCGCATTACCGGCCTCACCCTCATGGAGATCCACGGGCCTGTGCGGGGATCTGACTTCGTCAAGACCAAGTTCAGCCCCGATGGCACGATGACGCGGGGCACCTTGAACAACTGCGCCCACGGCGTTACCCCCTGGAACACCTACCTCACCTGCGAAGAAAACTGGGCCGGCTACTTCACCAACACCAGCAAAGGGCCGGATCAAAAGCCCAACCTGCCCCGCGAGCACAAGCGCTACGGCGTGAGCACCGAGACCTCCCGCTACGGCTGGGAGCTGGCCAGCAACAAAGCCGACGAGTTCATCCGCTTCAACGCCACCCCCACGGGCGCCGATCCCACCCAGGACTACCGCAACGAGCCCAACACCTTCGGCTGGGTGGTGGAGATCGATCCCTTTGATCCCAGCAGCACGCCCAAGAAGCGCACGGCTCTGGGCCGCTTTGCCCACGAGGGCGTGGTGTTCCAGCCGCCGGTGGAAGGGCAGCCGATTGTGCTCTACATGGGGGACGATGCCCGCTTCGAGTACATCTACAAGTACGTCTCTGCCGAGCCCTACCGCAAGGAGACGGCAGGTGGCCACCTGTTGGATAAAGGCACCCTCTACGTGGCCAAGTTCAACGAAGACGGCACAGGGGAGTGGATCCCGCTGGTGTTTGGGCAAAACGGCCTCACGCCCGAGAATGGCTTCACCAGCCAGGCGGACGTGTTGGTGAACACCCGCACGGCGGCGGATTTCGTCGGCGCCACCAAGATGGATCGGCCCGAATGGGGAGCGGTGGATCCCAAGACCCGCATGGTCTACTTCACCCTGACCAACAACAGCCGCCGGGAACCAGACCAGGTGAACGCCGCCAACCCCCGTCCCAAGAACCAGTGGGGCCACATCATCCGCTGGAAAGAGATGGGCAGTCCCCAGTCCACCCGCTTCGAGTGGGACATCTTTGTCTTGGCCGGCCCCTCCGCCGACAGCCGTACCCTGTCAGGGCAGCCTCTCAACGCAGACAACATCTTCAATTCTCCCGATGGGCTGTGGTTCGACGCCAGCCGTCGCCTCTGGATCCAGACCGACATCAGCGAAAGCAGCCTTAACAAGGGGGACTTCGCCCAGTTCGGCAACAACCAGATGCTGGCCGCCGATCCCGACACGGGAGAAATTCGCCGCTTCTTGGTAGGGCCGATTGGACAGGAGATTACCGGTGTGGTTACCACTCCTGATCAGCGCACCATGTTCATCAACGTGCAGCACCCCGGCTCCACCACCAGTGACGAGGACTTTGCCGCCGGCAAGATCATTTCTCGCTGGCCCGACTACAAGGACGACGTCTACCCCCGCTCGGCGGTGGTGGTGATCACCAAAAATGACGGCGGCATCATCGGTGCCTAACTGGCGCTGATGCAGTCAGCCAATAAAACCCAGCGGCAGGGATCCCTGCCGCTTTCTTGTCTCTGTTCCTGCAAGAGTCGTACTCAAACCTCTCCTCTCCCTGAGGGAGAGGGGCCGGGGGTGAAGGGCCTAATCCCACAAGTTCAAATCCGTCACCGCCCCCAGGCTGCTGCTGGAGACCAGCTTGGCGTACTTGGCCAGAACACCCCGTTTGTAGCGGGGCTCGGGCGGAGCCCAGCGGGCGCGGCGGCGGGCCAGCTCTTCCTCACTAACATGCAGGTGCAACAGGCGAGCGGGGGCATCGATGGTAATGAGATCCCCTTCCTCCACCAGGGCAATGGGGCCGCCTACGTAGGCCTCAGGGGCCACATGGCCCACCACCATGCCGTAGGTGCCGCCGGAGAAGCGGCCATCGGTAATCAGGCCCACGCTGTCCCCCAGGCCGGCGCCGATGATGGCCGAAGTGGGGGAGAGCATCTCCCGCATGCCGGGGCCGCCCTTGGGGCCCTCGTAGCGGATCACCACTACGTCCCCCGGTCGAATTTGGCCGGCGAGGATGGCCTGCAGGCAGGATTCTTCTGAGTTGAAGACTCGCGCCGGCCCCGCGATCTTGGGAGTCTTGACGCCGCTGATCTTGGCCACCGCCCCTTCGGGCGCGAGGTTGCCTTTGAGGATAGCGATGTGCCCTTGGGGGTAAAGGGGGCTGTGCCAGGGGCGGATGACCTCTTGGTCGGGGCTGGGCTCGTCGGGCACGTCCCGCAAAACCTCGGCAATCGTCTGGCCGGAGATGGTGAGGCAGTCGCCGTGCAGCAGGCCGTGGTTGAGCAAGATCTTCATTACTTGGGGGATCCCGCCGGCCCGGTGCAGATCGGTGGCAACAAACCGGCCTGAAGGCTTGAGGTCGCAGAGGACGGGCACGCGGGCGCGGATGGTCTCGAAGTCATCCAGCGTCAGGGGCACTTCTGCTGCGTGGGCAATGGCCAAAAAGTGGAGCACGGCGTTGGTGGATCCCCCTACCGCCATGATGACCGAGATGGCGTTCTCAATGCTCTGGCGGGTGATGATGTCCCGGGGTCGGATATTGGCTTGGATGGCCTCAGCCAAGACCTTGGCCGATTGGGCAGCGCTTTCGGCTTTCTCTTCGTCCTCTGCCGCCATCGTGGAAGAGTAGGGCAGGCTCATGCCCATGGCCTCAAAGGCGCTGGACATGGTGTTGGCCGTGTACATGCCGCCGCAGGATCCAGCACCGGGACAAGCATGGCGCTCGACTGCCAGCAGCTCGTCCTCGGAGATGCGGCCAGCGCTGTACTCCCCTACGGCTTCAAAGGCGCTGACGATGGTGAGGTCGCGGCCGTTGTAATGCCCCGGCTTGATGGTGCCGCCGTAGACGAAGATGGCGGGCACGTTGAGACGGGCCATGGCGATCATCGCCCCCGGCATGTTTTTGTCGCAGCCGCCGATGGCCAAGAGACCATCCATGCTCTGGCCGTTGACCACCGTCTCGATAGAATCGGCGATCACCTCCCGCGACACCAAGGAGTATTTCATCCCCTCCGTACCCATGGAAATGCCGTCGCTGATGGTGATGGTGCCGAAGACCTGAGGCATGCAGCCGGCGGCCCTGAGGGCAGCTTCGGCGCGCTCGGCCAGGGTTTGGATGCCGATGTTGCAGGGAGTGATGGTGCTGTGGGCGTTGGCAATGCCGACGATGGGCTTGCCGAAGTCCTCATCACGGAAGCCCACGGCCCTGAGCATGGCGCGGTTGGGAGAGCGCTGCACCCCCTGGGTGACCACTTGGCTGCGCAGCGGAAAAGGAGGGTTGGCCATCATAGGTAAAGAGCGGGACAATAAGCCCGCGCTGGGATCCAATTCAAAAAAAACAAGTAGAACCTATCCTACTCGGTTTTTCGCCAGGCAAGCCGAACGAGAACCCTGCCGGCAGGCCAAATCTAAAGCAACCCTGTAAGTTCTCGGCTCTCGCTGTCGGGATTGGCCAGCCTAGCTAGTAAGAATCCTGAGGAAGCCTGCGATTATGGTGGTCAGTTCTTCTCCGCCCGTAGTGCCCAGCAGCGCCGAGCGCGAGATGGCGCGGGATGTGCTTACCCTCTCCCGGCATGTGCTGCAGCAGTTTAGCGGCTTTACCCCTGAGGCCCAAGACTTCAGCGCCCTGATGAACCGCATTGCTCTGGCCGGCAAGATGATCGCCCGCCGCCTCAGCCAGGCAGGGCTGATCGAGGGGACGCTGGGGGTAACCGGCAGCGTCAATGTGCAGGGGGAAGAGCAGCAGCGGATGGACGACTACGCCAACCGGGCCTTCATCCGCGCTTTGGAGCAGACCGGCCTGGTGTGCCGGCTGGTATCAGAAGAGCTGAAAACGCCGGCCCGCCTGCCGGAAAACTGCTCCCTCAGCCGCTTGGCCCTGCTGATCGATCCCTTGGATGGATCCTCCAACATTGACGCCAACCTCAGCGTCGGCTCTATCTTCTCCGTTCTTCACCCCCTTGAGGATCGTCCGGAAGCAGACAACCAAGATCTCCTCCAGCCAGGCCGTCGCCAACTGGCCGCCGGCTACATCCTCTACGGCCCCAGCACGCAACTGGTCTATTCCGTCGGCAAGGGAGTACACAGTTTTACCCTGGATCCCAGCTTGGGCGAGTTCATCCTCTCCAAGAGCGACCTTCGCATTCCCGAACGCGGCTCCGTCTACAGCCTTAACGAGGGCTACTTCTGTCAGTGGAGCGAAGGGATCCAGAACTATGTCCGCTATGTCCACCGCCGCGATGGCTACACCGCCCGCTACAGCGGCGCTCTGGTGGCGGATTTTCACCGCATCCTGTTGCAGGGAGGAGTGTATCTCTACCCTGGCACCCGGCAAAAACCAGAGGGCAAGCTGCGGCTGATGTACGAGGCCAACCCGCTGGCGTTTTTGGCTGAGCAGGCGGGAGGCGTAGCCACCACCGGCACCGAGGCCATCCTGGACATCGTGCCCCAATCCCTGCACCAACGAGTGCCTTTGATTATCGGCAGCCGCAAGAATGTGGAAGAAGTGTTGCGCTGCCTGGAAGGGTCGTTGACCCCCTAGCCACCCTTCCCAACCCCGCCCACCCAAGCTGAGCCGACCCTATGGCAACCCTGACTGAAAACCCCTTGCGCGTTGGCCTCAACCAAGAGCGCATTCCGGATCCTTGTATTTTGGTGCAGTTTGGTGCTTCCGGAGATCTGGCCGCCCGCAAGCTGATCCCGGCCTACTACCGGCTATTCGTGCAGCGACGGCTGCCGCCGGAGTTTACCCTGGTGGGGGTGGCCCGGCGCGACTGGAGCCACGAGGTCTATCGGGACAAGATGCGGGCGGCCCTGGAAGAATTTGCCCCCCAAGATCTGGGGCCAGAAGCCCTCTGGCAGGACTTCGCCAGCCGCCTGTTCTATTGTCGCCTCGATATCGGAGAGGCCGAGGGCTACCTGCGTCTCAAGCAACTCCTCGGCCAACTGGATGAGGAGCGGGGCACCCGCGGCAACCGGGTGTTTTATCTGGCGGTGGCGCCGGACTTCTACGCCCAGGCCATCCAGCAGTTGGGGGCAGCGGGGATGTTGGCCGATCCAACCAAAACGCGGGTGGTGATCGAAAAGCCCTTTGGCCACGACCTCACCTCGGCCCAGGAGCTGAACCGCCTTGTGCAGCGCATCTGTCAGGAAGAGCAGGTTTACCGCATCGACCACTACCTGGGCAAAGAGACGGTGCAAAACCTGCTGGTCTTTCGCTTTGCCAACGCCATCTTTGAGCCTCTCTGGAACCGCAACTACATCGACCACGTGCAGATTACGGTAGCGGAAACGGTGGGGGTGGAGGATCGGGCCGGCTACTACGACGCTGCCGGCGCTCTGCGGGACATGGTGCAAAACCACCTGATGCAGATCTATTGCCTGACTGCCATGGAGCCGCCCGTCTCCTTGCGCAGCGACGGCGTGCGCAACGAAAAGACTAAGGTGCTGCAGGCCACCCGCCTGGCGGACACTCGCAATGTAGCTGCGGCAGCAGTGCGGGCCCAGTACGGCCCTGGTTGGATTGGCGGCAAGCCGGTGCCAGGCTATCGCCAAGAGCCCAATGTTAACCCCAACTCGCAAACCCCCACCTACGTTGCCCTGAAACTGGAATGCGACACCTGGCGGTGGCAGGGGGTGCCCTTTTACCTGCGCACCGGCAAGCGCCTAGCCAAGAAGGTCTCCGAGGTGGCCATCTACTTTAAGCAGGTGCCGCTATCTCTTTTTCCTTCGGCAGCGCGGGAGGTGAGCCCCAACATCCTGGTGCTGCGCATACAGCCCAACGAGGGCATCTCCTTGCGCTTTGAGGCCAAGATGCCGGGGCCGGAGATCCGCACCCGCTCGGTGGAAATGGATTTTCGCTACGGGACAGCCTTTGGGTCAACCACGCCAGATGCCTACGAGCGCCTACTGTTGGACTGCCTGCTGGGGGATCCCACCCTGTTCACCCGCGCTGACGAGGTGGAAGCCGCCTGGCGGGTGGTGACGCCGGTTTTATCGGCCTGGGAAGCCCAGCCCGGCGGCAATGGCAGCAGCGTTGCGCCGCCGCTGTACACCTACGAAGCCGGCACCTGGGGGCCGAAGGCCGCCGAAGACCTGCTGGCCCAGTCGGGGCGGCGGTGGCGACGCCTCTAGTTTGTTTCAATCGCTGCCTTTACCCCCAGCCCCTCTTCCTCAGGGAGGGGGGAGTTGGAGGCCGCCGACACGTTCGCGACAGCGTTGGATAGCAATATGGTTGAAACCAGTCCTGGCAGGAAGGATCCCCGCTTGCTGCAGCTAACATGGGCATGGCCTGTTTTTGCGTGGGTGTCATGCCGCCACTGTTATTCCGGTTGTCTGTCCGGTTTTTGCTAACCTTGCCGCTGGGCCTCGCCATGGTGTTGGGGAGAGGGAAATGGGATCCCGCTCGAGCCCAGGTGTTGCTGCGTGTTCCCCTGCCCAATGGGGAGTTGATGCGGGCGCAGGGGCTGCAACTGGCCACGGACGCGCTGCGGCTGGCCCAGTTTGGCCAGACGGAAGAGGCGCTGCGCCGCCTGCAACTGGCGGTGGCCATGGTGCCCACCTCTTCCGAGCTGCTCTACGTTTTGGGCAACGTCCACCTGGAGCTAGGAGACTATGGCCAAGCCATCCAAGCGCTGCAAAAGGCCCGCGCCCTGGCTCCCGACGACGCCGACATTCTCTACTCGCTGGGATCTGCTTACTTGCGGCAGGGCAGCTATTTTGCCGCCGCTGAAACCCTGGAACGGGCTGTTGCCTTGCAGCCAGATAGCCCCAACGCCCGCTTTCAACTGGGCAATGCCTACCTCATGCTCGACCAATGGGATCGCGCCCGGCAGGAGTATGAGAAAACCTTGGAGTTGGATCCCGCCTATTGGCCGGCCATGAACAACATCGGCCTGGTGGACTATGAACAAGGGGATCTGGAGGCGGCCATCGAGCGTTGGGAACGCACCATCGAGATGAACGACGCGGTGGCAGAGCCCTACCTAGCCCTGGCTACGGCCCTCTACGTTCGCGGCGAAACCGAACGGGCGGAAGAACTGGGGGCCAAGGCCATGCGCCTGGATCCCAGCTATGCCCGGCTAGAGGTGCTGCGGGAGAACCTGTGGCGGGAGAACCTGCTGCGGGATGTGCAAATCCTCCTGCGCACCCGTCCTGTTGCAGAGGCTCTGCAGCAAGCCGCCATCGAGCAGTTCAACCAGCAGATGGGCCTTGGGAAAGAGTAGGCTCAGGAGCTGCCCAGAATAGCTTGAGCCTGCGAGGCCCTCTGTCCCTGAAGGGCCTCGACCTTGGCCCGGATGCGCTCGGCAATGCCGACGCTGTTCAGGCCCAGTTCCGCCAGCGATTCTTCAGGAGTGGCGTGCTCCACCCACACATCCGGCACCCCCAGGCGCAACAGCGGCACTCGGATATCGGCATCCAGGAGAGCTTCCCCCACTGCCGAGCCAAACCCGCCCATGAGGCAGCCTTCTTCCACCGTCACCACCAGGCGGCTCTGTTGGGCCAGGGGCAGGATCAGCTCGGTATCCAGAGGCTTGGCAAAGCGGGCATTGACTACCGTCGTGGAGATGCCGTGTTCCTTGAGGATCTCCGCTGCCTGCAAACTGGGATGCACCATCGACCCATAGGCTAGGATCAGGACCTCGCCGCCGCTGCGCAGCACCTCTGCTTTGCCGATGGGAATGGGCTCCCACCCCTCTTCGGCCAGAGGCACCCCCACGCCAGCTCCGCGCGGGTAACGCATGGCGATGGGGCCCTTTGTGTACTGGATCCCGGTCACCACCATGCGCTGCAGCTCCGCCTCGTCTTTGGGAGCCATCAGCACCATCTCGGGAATGCAGCGCAGATAGGCAATGTCGTACATGCCCTGGTGGGTGGGGCCGTCCGCTCCCACCACCCCTGCCCGATCCAAGCAGAAAAAGACCGGCAGCTTTTGAATGCAGACATCGTGGATGATCTGGTCGTAGGCCCGCTGCAGGAAGGTGGAATAGATGGCCACCACCGGTCGCATCCCCTCGCAGGCCATGCCAGCAGCCAAAGTAACAGCGTGCTGCTCGGCAATCCCCACATCCACGAACTGATCCGGCAGTTTTTCTTTGAGCTTGTCTAGGCCGGTGCCGGTGTCCATAGCCGCCGTGATGCCAATGATGCGGGGATCCCGCTCCGCCAGTTTACAAAGAGTGTGGCCGAAGACCTTGCTATAGCTAGGGGGAGTGGGTTTGGTAGGAGGATAGGGTTTGCCGGTGGCTAGGTCGAAGCGGGATTGGGCGTGATAGCTTACCTGCTCAGCCTCTGCCGGTGGGTAGCCCTTGCCCTTGACCGTAGCCACGTGCACCAGCACCGGCCCAGAGATGCCGTGGGCCAGCTCAAAAGCATCCAACAATTCCGCCAGGTTGTGCCCGTCCACCGGCCCTACGTAGGTAAAGCCCAGCTCCTCAAAGATGATGCCGGCCTTGTTGTTCTGCACGGCAGTAACCAGCTTCACCGTCTCCTTGAGACGGTCGATTTCCGGGCTGAGGCTGGAGCCAACTAGAGGTAGGTTCTTTAGCTGCTCCTCCAGGCTGTCGGCCAAAAACTGCACCGGTGGGCTGAGGCGCAGGCGGTTTAAATAGCGCGGGATGGCCCCCACATTGGGGGAAATCGACATGCCGTTGTCGTTGAGAATCACCATCAAGTTGGTCTTGGGCAGGTGCCCGGCGTGGTTGATGGCTTCATAGGCCATGCCCCCAGTCAGGGCGCCATCCCCGATGATGGCCACCACCTTGAAGTTTTCTCCCCGCCGATCCCGAGCGATGGCCATGCCCAGGGCTGCCGAGATGCTGGTGGAGGCGTGCCCGGCCCCAAAGTGGTCGAAGCGGCTCTCACTCCGCTTGAGGTAGCCGGAAATCCCTCCTTTCTGGCGAATGGTATGGAAGTTGTGGTAGCGGCCAGTAAGCATTTTGTGGGCATAGGCTTGGTGGCCCACATCCCAAATCACCTTGTCGCGATCCAGGTCGAGGGTTTTGTAGAGCGCCAAGGTCAGCTCCACCACGCCCAGCCCCGGCCCCAGGTGACAGCCGGCTGGAGAGTTGGCAGCCGTTTGCAAGTGCTTTTCGCGAATCTGGCGGGCTAGGCTGCGCAACTGGCTGAGGCTGAGGTTGCGGAGCTGGTTGGGGTGAGTGATCTCACTCAGGTGCATAGGGGACTTGTCCTTCCGGTGTAATCTCACTGTGACATACTCCCGCACTCATGCTGACGTATAGAGTGCGGGCTTCTCGCTTCGTCGGGGAGCTTCTGCAAGAACCCTCTGCGTTCGGCTTTGCCGTGCCGTTAGGGATGCAGACATGGAATGCCCTACCGCGTAGTTGCACCAGGTTCCGGCAACGCCGTTTTGTACAACTAGATCCATTTTATTGTTGCGAGTCTGCGACGGGGGTATCTGGCACTGACTGCCTCTCGACAGTACAGTGCGGGGCTGATCTACCCCCGAACCCCCTTCAGCTAAATCATTTTCTGGGCGGGTTTTGTTGCCATCCCCTGCGGAACTTCGGAAAACATCGGGATCCCCTGGTCCAAGGGCAGTGAGATCCTGAGAGGGAGCACCAAGGAGCTCATGCAGGGGTTAGCATCGCACAAGGCCCTCGGCTGCTCTGGACTTGAGGCCGACGGCCTGCTGTCGCGATCGGTTTCTGCCTTTTTGTGAACCATGAAAATTGCCGCCAACATCACTCAGCTCATCGGTCGTACCCCTCTTGTGCGGCTAAACCGGATCCCTCAATCCGAAGGGTGTCTGGCTGAGATCGTCGTGAAATTGGAGAGCTTTAACCCTGCCGCCTCGGTGAAAGATCGCATTGCCGTGAGCATGATCGAGGCTGCCGAACGAGCTGGCTTGATCACCCCCGGCAAGACCATCTTGGTGGAGCCCACCTCTGGCAATACCGGCATTGGCCTGGCCATGGCTGCTGCTGCCAAGGGTTACCGGCTGATCATCGTTATGCCTGAGAGCATGAGCCTGGAGCGGCGGCGGCTGCTGAAGGCTTACGGAGCAGAGGTGCACCTGGCCAGCAGCGCCGGCGGCATGGGGGAGGCCATCTGGAAGGCCGAAGAGATCGTGCGCCGCACCCCCAATGCCTATATGCTGGGCCAATTCACCAATCCGGCCAACCCTCAAATCCACGCCCGCACCACTGGCCCGGAGATCTGGGAGGATACCGATGGCCAGGTGGACATCTTGGTGGCGGGGGTGGGTACCGGCGGCACCATCACAGGGGCAGGCGGCTTCCTCAAAAGCCAAAAACCCTCCATTCGACTGGTGGCCGTCGAGCCCAAGGCCAGTGCTGTTTTAAGTGGAGGGCGGCCCGGTTTTCACCGCATCGAGGGCATCGGGGCGGGGTTTGTGCCGGAGGTGTTGCGGCGCGACCTGCTGGACGAGGTAATTGCGGTAGATGACGAGGAGAGCATGGTCTACAGCCGCCGCCTGGCCAAAGAAGAAGGGATCCTCTCCGGCATCTCCACCGGGGCAGCCCTGGCTGCCGCTATCCAGGTGGGGCGGCGACCGGAAAACGCCGGCAAGCTGATCGTGATGATCCAGCCCAGCTTTGGCGAGCGCTACCTGAGCACGCCCCTCTTCCGCAACCTGGAGCGGGAGGAGGCCGACGCCGGGATCCTGCAGGCCAACCCAACCTAGGCCAACAATTCCGACAATCCATCCGACGTTCAAAATTCGCCAGCCAGGGCTGCCACACAGCGCTCGCACAGCTCTGGGTGTTCGGCAAACTCGCCCACCCGGGTGGAATAGTTCCAGCAGCGCACGCATTTTTTCCCCTCCGCTGGCTGAACGGCAACCTGTAGATCCTCCTCTCCAGGGCCGGCCTTGACCAACTCGACTTGGGAAGTGATAAACAGGTAGCGCAGCTCGGCTGCCCGCTCCTCCAGCAGGGCATGTAGGTGGGGATCCGCCACCTTGAGGATGAGTTTGGCCTCGGTGGAAGCGCCGATGACCTTGTCGGTGCGGGCCTGCTCCAGGGCCTTGTTCACCTCCTGCCGCACCGCCCGCAGCTTTTCCCAGGTGGCGGCCAACTGGGGATCCCGCCACTGCTCCGGCAGCCGCATCCAGCCCCCTTCGAACACCGAGCGGGTGGGCTTGGGGTAGGGCAGGTAGCTCCAGATCTCTTCGGCTAGGTGGGAGAGCACGGGGGCAATGGCCTTGGCCAAGTTCTCCAGCACCAGCGACAGCACCGTCTGGCACTGCCGCCGCCGCAGGCTGCGGGCGTGGCTGATGTAGAGGCGATCCTTGCCGATATCCAAGTAGAAATTGGAGAGATCCACCACACAGAAGTTTTGAACCGCTTGGAAAAAGCGGTAGAACTGGTAGTTTTCAAACGATTCGGTGATCTCCGCTCCCACCTCCTGCAGGCGGTGCAGGATGTAGCGATCCAACTCCGTCAACGCTTCAAAAGGAACAGCATCCTGCGCCGGGTTGAAGTCGTAGAGGTTGCTCAGCAAAAAGCGGGCCGTGTTGCGGATCTTGCGGTAGACATCCGCCATCTGCCCCAGAATGGTCTTGCCTATCGGCACATCGCCGGAGTAGTCGACGCTGGAGACCCACAGCCGCAGCACATCGGCCCCGTAGGCGGGATCCGTCTGCGGATTGCTGCCGCCGTTGATGAGCAGCAGGGGATCGATGACGTTGCCCAGGGACTTGCTCATCTTCTGGCCCTTTTCGTCCAGCACAAAGCCGTGGGTGAGCACCGCCTTGTAGGGGGCACAGCCATTGACCGCCACTGAGGTCAGCAAGCTGGACTGGAACCAACCTCGGTGCTGATCCGAACCCTCCAGGTAGAGATCCACGGGGTAGCCCAGCCCGCGTGCCCGGGCCACCGCCGCCCAGGAGGAGCCGGAGTCAAACCAAACATCCATGGTGTCCGTGCCCTTGCGGTAGGTGCGGCCATGGCGGCGGTACTGCTCCGGCAGCAGCTCTTCCACCGGGCGCTTCCACCAGGCGTCGGATCCCTCTTGGGCGAAGATGGCCTTGATGTGGTCGATAGTTTCGGCTGTGAGCAGCACCTCGCCGGTCTCCTCGTCGTAAAAGACGGGGATGGGCACCCCCCAGGCCCGCTGGCGGGAGATGCACCAGTCGGAGCGCTCCTTGACCATGGCGGTGATGCGGTTTTCCCCTTCCGGTGGGATCCACTTCACGGTTTTGATGGCCTGCAGGGCCAGCTCCCGGAAGCCGGCTACGGACGCAAACCACTGCTCGGTGGCCCGGAAGATGGTTGGTTCTTTGGTGCGCCAGTCGTAGGGGTATTTGTGGTTGTAGGGTTCTTCCTTGAGCAGGGCGCCGACAGCCCGCAAAGCCTTAATGACAGCTAGGTTGCCACTGGTTTCTGGTTCTTTGGAGAGCACATCTAGCCCGACAAACTGGGATCCGGCCTCGGCGGTGAATCTCCCCTGCTCATCCACAGGGCTGAGGATGGGCAGGCCGTATTTTTGGCCGGTCTTGAAGTCCTCTTCCCCATGCCCCGGCGCCGTGTGGACAATGCCGGTGCCGGACTCGGTGGTAACATAGTCCCCCAGCACACAGAGGCTGCTGCGGTCGAAGAGGGGGTGGCGTCCCTGGCAGTACTCCAGGGCGGATCCCGGCAGGGTGGCCTTGACCTCTAAGGGGGTCTCCAGGACTTTCTCCAGCCGCTGCCGCAAATCGGCGGCAATCAGTAGTAGGCCGAAGCGGGGAGACTCCACCACCGCATAGGTAAGCTTGGGATTGAAACAGAGAGCCAAGTTGGCCGGGATCGTCCACGGGGTAGTCGTCCAGATGGCCGCCCGCAGGCCTGGCAAGAAGGGCTCCAAAATCGGCTGCGCCGCCGGGCTGAGGCTCTGCAGAGGAAAAGCTACGTAGATGCTGGGGGAGATGTGGTTGTCGGGATATTCCAGCTCCGCTTCCGCCAGGGCTGTCTGGGAGCTGGGGCTCCAGTGGACGGGCTTGAGGCCGCGGTAGATGTAGCCTTTAAGGGCCATCTGGCCAAACACCTCGATCTGGGCCGCCTCGTACTCCGGCGATAGGGTCAGGTAGGGCCGATCCCAATCTCCCCATATCCCCAGCCGCTGAAAACTGGCCCGCTGCACGTTGACGTAGTGCAAGGCGTACTCTCTGGCCTTTTGCCGCAGTTGTAGGGGGGTGAGGCTCTGCCGCTCCTGGGGGGAGAGGCTTTGCAACACCTTCAGCTCGATGGGCAGACCGTGGCAATCCCAGCCGGGCACATAGCGCACCTTGCGCCCCTGCAGGAGGTGGTACTTGTTGATGATGTCCTTGAGGATCTTGTTGAGGGTGGTGCCCATGTGGATGTCGCCATTGGCATAGGGCGGCCCATCGTGCAGCACAAAGGGATCCCCAGGATTGTTCTCCGACAGACGCTGATAGATTTGCTCTTCCTGCCAAAAGGCTTGGATGGCGGGCTCCCTCTTGGCAGCCTCCGCCCGCATGGGAAACTGGGTTTGCGGCAGGTTGAGGGTACTTTTGTAGTCCACGGCAACTTGAGCAGGCTAAAGGGCGTCCTTCTATCCTACGCCGTTGCCTCGTTCTCAGTCTCCTTGGCCTGAGGGGAAGGGATCCGGCCCGCCACCTTGGTAAAGATTTGTGCTAGCCTCAGGATGTCGTTGAGTAAGGGAGGTTCCAGCGGATGCCAGATAGTAGTTGTTGTAAGGGTCGTCAAGTTGGGTTCAGCCGGCTGTGCGCCGGGGCTGTTCTCTAACGGCCTGAACTCAGATCCTTAGCTTGCTGAGGAGTCTTCGCGTTCTGGCTCGCTTGGAGTTCCTCCCGGCAGTCAGGTTCCAGTTGAAGGCCCGCTAGACCGCTCTCTCCTGGACCGCCTGTTTTGCCTGGGTGGTGGGGGAGAGCGGATAGTTTTTCTGCAAGTTTTCGACGACCGCCGGGGCTTGGAGTCGAGCAGAAATCTTCCGAGGGCTTCCAGACCTCTCAAATCTCAGCTTCGCCCAAAAGATCTCAACAACTACCCAGGTCAAGAGTCCTTAAGGGCTGTCGATCCCTCAGGGTTGAATGACGAGGCGCCGGCTTTCGACAACAAGGCCACTCTGGTTGACTAGCATCACCGAGAGCCAGCGGGCGCCAGCTTCTGGCGGCGCATCTGCCTGCAGGAAGAGCCCGCCCGCCTGCAGAGGTTCAAGGGCAAACGAAGTTAGATCTAAGTAGCCGGCCGCAGCCACGGGCTGCTCCTCGACGGCGCCCAACAGCAAAGATTGGGCGAGGGGCTCGGCCACAATGGCCTGCAGCGAGTAGGGGGATCCCGGCTTGACCACCTCCGGCAACCTGAAGGTGACGGTGGGGGGCGCCGAGCCGGAGGTGAGGGTGCTGGCCTCCCGCAGCACTTCCTGCTCCACCAACAGCAGTTGCTCCGGCTTGGCCGCATTCGGGCGGTAGCGGTTGCGCACCAGGGCAGAGGCCTGCACCTGAAACTCCCCCCGCGCTGAAGATTGGGATCCCTGCACTTGGCTGGCGATCTCGGCCACGATCTCAGGGCCTAGCCGCCGCCAAGAGAGAATTTCCGCTGCGTAGGTCAGCTGGGGATGGGCCTCCCACAGCTTGCGAATGGCCCTTTCCACCCCCTGCCGATCCAGGCCGTCGCGGTGGCGGAAGTCGGGGCTATAGCCGGCCATCACCTCCTCCAGATCCCGCCGGTTGGCGGCCTCTATTTGCTCTTGCAGCCACTTCACCAAGGGAGCCGGTGCCGGGGCGGAGACCTGTTTTTGGATCCCGCTTTCCAGAGGCAAGGGGGCAGCCTGGGCCGCTGCCTTGCTGGGCAAAGGGATCCCCCAGCTCAAAGTCAGAGCAAGGAACCCAAGCAGTTGGGAAAGGGTGGATTGGAAGCTCAAACTGGGGGCCTCCGGCGGCAAATCTGCCTCTCTTTAGTTTAGCTTGCTGAGGATCGAGGTTTTGAGGTTTGGCGTTGCCTCACTGGAGTGGGCCTGGGTTTATCCTGGGAGCTGGGTTCTCGGCGAGGTGTGCATGGCGTCCCACCACTCCCCTGCTTTCTTAGCTTTGGTCAACGAGGCCAAAAGCCGCATCCAAGAGCTGACAGTCGAGCAAGTCAGGCAGAAACAACTGCAAGGGGATCCCTTTTATTTGGTCGACGTGCGGGAAGAGTCGGAGTGGCAGGCCGGCCACATCGTCGGCGCCATTCACCTCAGCAAAGGCATTATCGAGCGGGACATCGAGAAGGTGATCCCAGACAAAGAAGCCGAGATTGTCCTCTATTGTGGCGGCGGCTTTCGTTCGGCGCTGGCAGCCGATAACCTGCAAAAGATGGGCTACCGCCGCGTGATCTCCATGGACGGCGGGATCCGCGCTTGGCGAGAGGCCGGCTTTCCCGAATCTCAGCCCTCACCCCCAGCCCCTCTCCCAGAGGGAGAGGGGAGTTAGAGCAGTGCGTTCGCAACCGCGTCGCCTAGCAATAACGCAGAAGCCCTTGGCTACTGCTTCGCAGTTGACCAGCGGCCTAGGTAGCCGGTTCCTCTCTTCCCATCTGCTTTCCCAAGGTAAAGAGAACTATATTGGTCTCTAAGGTCATCGGCCCAGATCTCCCTCTCATCCCCACCATGCTCCAAACCCTGCCCCGCCTGGATATTGCCACTCGTTTGCAGCAGTTGCGCCAGCTTTTGCAGGAACAAAATCTCGATGGCTTTTGGGTGCCCTCGGCTGATGAGCACCTCAATGAGTATTTGCTGGAATATCGCAAGCGGCGGCAGTGGATCACGGGCTTTACCGGCTCGGTGGGCGATGCCCTAATCAGCCAAGACCGCGCCTGGCTGTGGGTGGATCCCCGCTACCACGAGCAGGCGGAGCGGGAGGTGGATCCCAACCTGTTTACGGTGATCAAAGGCGGCCTGCCGGAGCAGCCCAGCCTGATGGAGATCGTGGAAGAGCTGGGATCCGGCTTTCGCCTGGGGGTGGATCCTTTTACGGTGTCGGTGGCCACCTACCGCCAGTTGCAAGCCCACGCCCAAGCCGGAGGAGTGCTGCTGGTGCCGGTTAGCGAAAACCCACTGGACAAGCTGGCCAAGGAATCTAGCCAAGCTCTCTTGGAGCAACCCATCTACCCTGTCCCTGCCCAGCTCTGCGGAGCCCCCCCCAGCGACAAGCTGGCCCAGGTGCGCCAGGAGATGCGCCGCAAGCGGGTGGGACTGTTGCCCCTAACCAAACTGGATCAGGTAGCTTGGCTGTTTAACCTGCGCGGCTCCGACATTCCCTACAACCCGGTCTTCCGCGCCTATGCGCTAGTTGCCCTGGAGAGGGTTGCCCTGTTTACTGATCTGGAGCGCCTCACTCCCTCCGCAAAGCAAGTGCTGGCTGAGGCAGGGGTAGAGCTCTGGCCCTACGAGGCCTACCGGGAACAACTGCCCCAGTGGGCCGAGCGCTACGGGCCAGTGGGAGTAGATCCCAAGCAGACTACCCAGGGCACGCAAGAGCTGCTGCGGGGGGCAACCTGTCGCGAGTTGGATCACCCCGTGGATCTCCTCAAGGCGGTCAAAAACCCCACCGAGCTGGAGCAGATGCGCCTGGCCAACCGCAAAGCCAGCCGGGCCAAGATCCGCACCCTGGCCTGGATTGACCGGCAAATCCAAGCAGGGATCCCCATCAGCGAAGCCGATGTGGCCGCTGTTATGGAGGCCCACTACCGCGAGGAAGGGGATTGGGTGGGCCTGAGCTTCAACACCATTGCCGGGGCCGGCGCCAACAGCTCCATCGTCCACTACGGCACCCCCGATCCCCAGAAGTTCTTGCAGACAGGCGAGTTGTTTCTGTTGGATTCCGGATCCCACTACCTGGGGGGCACGACCGACGCTACCCGCACCCTCTGGATTGGCCCGCAACCGGCGGATCCCCTGTGCCGGCGGCGCTACACCGAGGTGCTCAAAGCCCACATTCACTGCGCCCGTCAGATCTTCCCCCCCGATACCTACGGCGTCTCCTTGGATGGCATTGCCCGTTCCAGCCTTTGGCAAGCGGGGCTGGACTACGGCCACGGTACCGGCCACGGTGTCGGCGCCTTTTTGAACGTCCACGAGGGGCCCAACGGGATCCACCGCCGCGCCAGCACCCCCCTCAAGGTAGGCATGATCACCAGTATCGAGCCGGGCTACTACCAGCCGGGCTGGGGTGGAATTCGCCTAGAGAACCTCTACGAAGTGATTGCAATTCCGGAGCCAGAGGGCTGGATGGGCTTTCGCTCCCTGACTTGGATCCCTTTCGATAGGCGGCTGATCGATTGGGATCTCTTGGACGAGGCACAGCGGGCTTGGCTTGAGGAGTATCACCGCCAGGTCTACGCCATTCACCACGCCACCTTGTCAGAACAAGATGCCGCCTGGTTAAAACGCGCCTGCGGCCTCGCCGAGTGAGACTGCCCCTGGCCAGCCCCTTCCCAGCTCGCTCAGGGCCCCAGAACCCCGACCGCCAGCGGCACCTCTAGCGACAAGGGATCCCGCCATGAACCCGACAACCCAACATCGGCTCATCCTCAAAATTGTGGCCGGCTCCGCCTGGGCCGATGGGCACCTAGAGCCGCAGGAGTTGGCCTATCTGAGATCCCTGCTGCGCCGCTATGGTTTGGAGCACGATGCCGAGCTGCGAGAGCTGATCCAAGAGCCCATTCCGATGGCGCAAACGGAGCGCTGGATGGCCGATTATCTCGCCCAGGCCACCGAAACCGAGCGCCTACAACTTCTGGGGGCAATCGGCAACCTGATGATGGCCGACAACGCCGTTTCTCCGGAAGAGCACGACCTTTTGGATGACTACTACACCCTAATGGCAGGGATCCCGCCTCGCCCAGAATCGGCACCCCATCTGGTGAAGGGCGTGGGGCAGTTTTTCCGGCGCCTGGTCAAGGCTGTAAGGGGGGACATTGCTTAATCAATTCTTAGCTGAAAAATAGGGTTCTCATAACCTGTACGAGGTGCAATCTACTTCTGGAATAGACATAAGTTTGGAAAAGTTAAAAACTTGCTCTGAATTCTATAATTCTATAAAACGGCTAGATTTCATGGATAAATAGAAGGGGCTGTGCTAGACTGAAGCCATCGCTGGGGACAGGGCTATGGCTGAGCGTTATAGACAGGTAGAGCGGGTTGGGTTTGGCTCGCGGCTGGCCAGTTCTTTTGTATCAGTGTTTGTTGGATTGTTTTGGGATCGTTCTGGCTTTTGTTTTGGAATGAGGGGCGGGTCAACCTTGCCCAAGTGGCAACTGGGGCCATTGAAATCAGTCCATTGGGCTCGCCCTCTGCGCCTCTTGGAAGCTTAGTATCGCTCACAGGCCCAATTACCAGCAATGAGCTTTTGGGCGATAATCTCTTCCTGCGGCCAGGGCCGTATATTGCCGTCAGGCGCAAGGCGGAAATGTATGCTTGGGAAGAGGAAAAAGAAACTCGCACTCAAGAGGAGTTTGGCGGATAGGAAGTCAGAGAGACAATCTATACTTACACCAAAGTCTGGACGGAAAACCCCGAAGATTCAAGCCGGTTTTATCGCAGCAGTGAGCACGTCAACCCACCGATGGCTTTTTCCAGCCAACTCTTTCGAGTCAGCCAGGCTCAAATTGGGAATTACCGAATTGGAATGCAAGATTTGCAGATCGAAACTCCCTACGCTGTTCCTCTGGAGCCCCAAACGTTGATCCTGGGGATCCCAGCTAGGGTGGAAGGCTCTTATGTTTTCAAGGGGCGGGGAACCCTGGCCAATCCACAAATTGGCGATATGCGAACTTCGTACACTGCCTTGTACAGCGGAACTCAAGTAACTGTCTTTGGTCGTTTGGCCACCCCTAACAGCCTAGAGAGCTACCTGGGGCCGCGCAGCATTCGATTTTATCGGCTATTTGCCAGCGATCGATTTGCAGCCATTGAGCGTCTTGCTGCCGAACACAATGCCCTGACTTGGATCCTGCGCTTTGTGGGATTCTTGATGATGTGGATCGGGGCCGACTCTTTCTTCGTCCCCCTTCATACGATGCTCAGCATCTTTCCTTTTCTAAGCGGCCTGGGGCGATCTATGACGAGAGTGGTCACCTTTTTCATAGCCTTGGTTTTAACAGGGACGACTATTTTAGTCTCATCGATAGTGCATAATCCGGTGGCGCTGCTCCTCTGTTTGGGTGTGGCGGGAGTTTTCATCCTCAACGTGCTGGGGCGACGTCCCAGACGGCAAGTGGCAGGTTTTTAAGAGTTCCTCTGCCGGCACAGCAAAGAGCTTGCAGCGCTGCTGCATCCATTCAAATATGGCTGCTCCGAAGAGCAGCGAAATAGCTTGTCTCGATTCCTCTTACTTTCCCCTCACCCCCAACTTCTCTCCCGAAGGACAAAAGGAGCTGGGGATCAAGGCAAACGGTTTCAACGCAATTTGGAGCGACCAACCTACTAATCCCCGAAGGTTAAGAGCCGCTTTGTGGCTGCCCTAGCAGATTCTTTTTCCTATATTGATCGTTGGCCCATGAGTTTGTACAGTTGCTCTCCGAGGATCTGGATGCCGCTGAGGATGCGCTCTTCCGGTTGGTAGCTGAAGGCGAGGCGCAGGGCGTGATCCCCTTGGCCATCAGCAAAGCAGTGGGTACCCGGCAAGAAAGTTACCCCCAGCGCTCGGGTGGCCGACAGCAAGGTGTTGGCACTCAGGGGAGGGGGCAGCTCGCACCAGATAAAGAATCCACCCCCAGGGGCCTCCACCTTGACTTCAGGGGGAAAACATTGAGCGATGGCCTCCAACATCAGGTGGCACTTTTCTCGGTAACGGCGGATCAAAAGCTGAATGTGGCTCTCTAGGCGGCCTTCCCCGCAGTATCGGGCCACCACCCGGCCCAAAAAAGGCCCCAGGGATCCCTCGCTGCGAAACATCTCCAAGCGGCGGATGATCTCGGGATGGCCACAGGCCCAGCCCACCCGCACCCCCGGCGCCACAATCTTGGAAAAGGTGCCCACGTGCAGAACCCAGCCCTCTTTATCCAGCGCGGCCAAACTGGGCAAGGGATCCCCGACAAAGCGCAGGTCGTAGTAGGCCTCGTCCTCCACCACCACCACGCTGTATTCAGCCGCCAACTGCAGCAGCTTCTGCCGCCGCGGCCAAGAGAGGGTGCAGCCCCTAGGGTTGTGAAAGGTGGGAATGGTGTAGATAAAGCGGGGTGGGATCCCTTGGCGGGCTAGCTCGCGCAACACCTCTTCCAGGCGATCCACCACCATGCCCTCCCCATCCACCGGGATCGAGATCAGACGCGCCCCTGCCGCCGCAAAACGGCTGACCGCCCCCATGAAGGTGGGCCCCTCCACGATCACCACATCCCCCGGCTCCACAAAGACCTGGGGCAAGAGGCCAAGGATCTGCCCAGAGCCATAGCCGATCAAGAGGTTTTCCGGCTGCGCCTCCACCCCTCTGGCCCGCATCAACTGCTGCACCACCTCGATCAACCCGGCAAAGGTGCCGCCGTAATTGAGGGCAGCATCCCCATCTTCCGCCAACACCTCCGCTGTCGCCCGCGCCAGGTCGGCCTTGGGAAACAACCGCGGATCCGCCAGGCCAAAGGTAAAACTGGTTACTACCGGCACCGCCCCAGCGATCTCCGCGCCAACAGGAGGCGGGATCACCGCCTGGGCCCGCCGGGCGAACAGGGTCTCTAAGAGGGGCCGCATCCGAATCTTCAAGGCAGGAGAAGAACTCAGGCCAACGCTTGCCACGATAACAAGAACGAGCTGGCTAAGAGCAGGGATCCCAAAAACTGTCGCCAGCCCCGGCAGGGGATCTCCGCCAAGACGCCACCGGCACTCAGGCACAAAAAGGGCAGGGCCACCAGGCCCCAACGGGCGCTTTGCTGCAACAGGTTCATCTGGGGATCCCAAAGCCAAGCTGCTAGCACCCCCATCCACAGGACATGGCCCAAACCAGCCAAGCTGAGCAGGGTTTGTTGGCGTTCCGCCCAGGGCCAACCCAGCCGCACCAAGGCCAGCCCCAAGGGCAACATCAAGGTGGCCAGAACAGCCAGGCCGCTTTGGCTGGTGAGCGAATAGGACACCGTCGCCGTAGGAAAGCGCTCTGTCCCGGTGAAGGGATCGGCGGGCAGCTCGACCCGCAGCAACCAGGAGAGGCCAATCACCAGCAGCAGCCAGAGTAGCCCTTGCAACCGCTGCCGCGGCCAGTGTTGGCTAGTCCATAGCGCCCCCCAGAGCAGGGCCAAGAGCCAAACTTTGTAGCTCAAGGCACAGGCCAGCGCCAAACCCCCCCAGCGCAGGCGGGATCCCGGTCCAACACCGCTGCTGACCAACAAGACCAGGCTGGCCAAGATCTCGTTGCCCGGCTCCAAACCCTGGGTCAGCACCCAGGGGCTGAGTCCCCACAGGCCAGCGCTCCAGAAATTGCCCCAGCTCCAGCACAACAGCAGGATTACCAGGCAGGCCAGGGCCGAGACAGCTCGCAGGATCCCTTCGGGGGGGATCCCGGTTCCCTCAGCCAGCCAGGGCAGTAGCCCGTTTGCAATTGAATGGTAGAGAGGCAGTTCCGCTTGGACAGGGGGCAGGGATCCCTCAGGGCCACTGATGGGCACAGCGCGCCACCACAGCATCTGAGCCGGTTGCCCCACAAAGCGGAGCCGCTGACCCAGCAGCAACCCGATCCCTCCCCACAGCAGCCAGTGGCTCACCCAACTGAGCCCGTCTGGGCGGTGGTGCCGACGTTTGTCCGCCCTGGACAGGCTCAGTTGAGGAAAAGAGGGACGAGACAGCCGTTTGCCCTGAGGAGGCATGGCGGGGGGAAACTTCATAGGGTAGGCCTAGTCAACTCTAGATCGCCCGTCAAGGGACACCCAGCCTCCTGCCAGCGACGAATGGCTTGGGCGGTCAGTCCTTCGGTGACGTCGCGGACAGGAACACCGGCGCCGGTAACCTGCAGGCGCACCAGTTGCCAGGGATCCCCAGGTGTAGCCCGCAGCACATAAGCTTCATAAGCCAGTTGCAGGGTTTCGCTGCGCCGACCGGCTAGGGGGTTATCCTCCCGCTCGGGCTGCTGGGGCAGAACCAAGCGGCGCTCCAGCGTGGTGAAATACAAGCGAAAGCCTTGGGAAGCCGAGGCGGCTGGGCTATCCGGCAGAAGCTGGGCCAGCTCCTCGGCAGAGAGGAGTTCGGCCTCTGGCCGGCCCACCAACACCACCTGAAAGTCTGAGCGGGCGCGGCTCAAGGCCAAATTGAGAAACAAGGGCAACTGCTCTGTCAGGGCTTCAGCCCAGGTTTGCGGATCGGCAGCACAAACTTCTCCTCTGGCTGCTGTGGCAGTAAGGCAGCACAACCCCAAAGCCGCCGACAAACCTATCCGCCACCCCCCTCGGGCGGGGTGGGGGAAAAGATACCCGCCCGCTTGTCTTCTTCGCCGGCTACACCAGCCTAGGAACGGCATTGCCCCAATCCTCAGCCGATCGCTTCCTCTACAGCTTGAAAGCGTTGCCAGGCCGAAACGGGATCCGCAGCCGCCGTGATGGGGCGGCCCACCACCAAATAATCGGCCCCCGCCCGCAGCGCTGCCGCGGGGGTGCAGACCCGCCGCTGGTCGTCCTCCGCTTCTGGATCCCCAAGGCGGATCCCTGGGGTTACCAGCAGCACCTCCGGCCCCAAAGCCTGCCGTAGCCGTCCCACTTCCTGGGGGGAGCAGACCAGCCCGCTCACGCCTTGATCCAGAGCTAGCCGCGCCAACTGCAACACATAGTCGCCGGGATCTCGTTCAACGCCCAACTCCTGCCGCACCTGGTCGGGGCCAAGGCTGGTGAGAAGAGTAACTGCCAACAGCCGGCAAGAACTGCCCTGGGTGGCGGCCACTGCTGCCCGCAACATGGCACTGCCGCCAGCGGCATGAACGGTGAGCAGATCCACCCCATAACCAACGGCCACCTGAGCGGCCCGCCCCACTGTGTGGGGAATGTCGTGCAGCTTTAAATCGAGAAAAATGCGCTTGCCCCGTTCCTTAAGGGCCTGCAAAATCTGAGGGCCAACAGCCGTAAACAGCTCCAGGCCCACCTTCCACCACAGCACCTGGGGCAGGCGATCCACCCACTTCAGGGCCTGCTCCCAAGAAGCGGTATCTAGAGCAACAATGAGGCGGCTACCCTGCATGGCGAAAGCCCTCAGGCCGGCTAACGCGAAGGGCTCCGCTCTCGCCGCTCATAGTGGGGGCAGCCTTCACAGGGGCCATAGGGGTTGACGGCACAGCGCAACTCCGGGGAAAGGGCATTGTAGCGACAGGTGGGATCCCCAATCCAGCCAGGCGGCGAAGCGACATAAGTATAAACAACTACACCCCCGAACCCCAGTGGGCTGACGAAGAAACGGCTGGTGCTGAAGGACTCCCCCCCAGCAGGGTTGAACGTTTCCTCATCGAGCTCTGAACCGGGCTGCGGCTCCTCCTCCAGGCTCCAGAAGGCTTCCCACTGCCGAAGGGTTTCTTGGAGAGGCGCGGCCAGGTGTTCCGCCAACTCCGTCAGGGCGGCTTCCAAAGCGGTGAGGCTTTCTTCCGCCGCCTGGGTGAAGGCTGCCACCCATTCCTCCAAGAGCTTCTCAAAATCCATGCAGCAGCAACCTGAGAGCTTTCTTTTCACCTTACCGCTTGCCTGGGCAAGCCGGCTAACTTCCCCCTTGACAAACGGCATCTACTAACTCTTGGTTGACCAAGGGAAACAGCTCCGCCAATTCTTCGGCAGATAGGTTGCCGGTACAAACATTGGCGCGGATATGCCACTCTGCCCACATCAGCGCCGAGGGAACGGTGGGATCCTGGCCTTGCTCGGAGCCGGAACCCTTTGCGGGCCCTGGAGCCAGGCGGCGTCCGGGCCCGATGTTCAGTTGCAGTACGTTGTCGCGGTTGATGCCCGTCAGAGAGGTCTGGGCAGGGGCTTCTCCGACAAAGGCAAAAGGGAAAGACAAAGCCACCCAAACCAACCCCCGAAGGGGAAGCCGGCAAAGCATGGGATCCCTCCCCCGCGAGATAGGGTTGAGTTTTGAGGGCAATTATAGCTGCTATTTTTGGCAGCTAGGATTTGTCAAAAGCCGCCTTTGGCAGGCCAATCGCCGACCACTGCACGCAACGACGGCCCTGGTCATCCTCTAAGGCCCCCTCGCGGCGATAGGAAAAGAAATCCTGAGGCTGGCCAAAGGTGCAATGAGGACTGATGGCGATGTGCTCCGGCGGGATCCCCTGAGCTTCGGCCTGGGCGCGGTTGATCCAGCGCAGATCCAGGCGCACCTTACCCGGCAGAGGATCTGGCCAGAGGGCAGGTTGTGGGTCTACCCCTGAAGGCAGCGACTGCAGCACCTGCTCGGCCACTTCCTGAGAAACCTGGTAGGCTGGCCCGGAGATGGCCGGCCCCAGGGCAATGCGGATTTGGCTGGCAGGGATCCCCCCCTGGAGAAAGGCCTGCAGCACCTTAGTCAGGATACCGGCAGCCGTCCCCCTCCAGCCGGCGTGAACTGCGGCCACCCAGTGGGGGCTGGCCACCAAAATGGGCACACAGTCGGCAGTGCAAACCCAGGCCGAGTCCCCTGGGCGACGGGCGATCACGGCATCTGCTTCGGGACGGGCGAAACTCCCTTCCCCGACGTGAGAACCTGAAGCCCTCCCCTGGGAGAAGACAACTGCATCCGCCCACGTCCAGCGACAGCCATGCACCTGGTGGCCCCACGCAGCTCGTTCTGGGAGGAGTTGCAACTGGTCGGCCATATCGGCTGGTTGATAGGGGGAAGCTTGACGACAGCCAAAAGCATGGGGCCACCCCGCCAGCAGTTGACACTGCAGCCAACGCCATCTCCCTACCTCTTGCCAAACCCAGCCCCCGGAACCGCTCATCGGCCTGATGGGTGGAAAGGGGATCCCTGCCGTCGGGCGTGCAGGTGGCCTAGCCGCTCCTCCAGGCAGATGCGCAGCTCGACCGGGTTGAAGAGCATCGGCAAAAAGTGAATGCTCCGGCTTTCTCGGAAGAAAAACAAAATCGGCACCGGCCGCCAGAAGATCTGCCAGTCCTGCCACTCGCTGTAGGGGAACTCGCGGATGCGCCGGGAGCCGCTGTAGACCTGCAGCGCCGTGCGGGTAAAGGCCAGCCCGATCAGACAGGTCTGTACCAGCAAAAACAGGCCAAACAACCCCACTCCCAACCCTAGCCAAAACGAGAGCCACAACAGCGGCACCGCCAAAGCCAGCACTGCCAAGCTGAGGCGGAAGTCGGGGGTCAACAGATGGGCAGAGTGGGGTTTGATCACTTTTTGCTTCTCCTCCGCTTGCCAGCTCCATTTTACGCCGCTGCCACTACCTTTCTCCGGAGGGATCCCGCCTCTGGGTAAGTTGGGGGCATACCAAACAAGTTGTTTTGATATATCCTGACAGAGCACACAGGAACGCGGCTTTTGATCATGGCCCTAACCGCATCTGACCCCAAAGCTCTCCCCAGCGGCGGCTCCCTGAGCTTTTTTGAGCGCTATCTCACCCTTTGGGTGGCCCTGTGTATTGTTGCCGGGATCCTCCTGGGGCGATGGTTTCCGGGCGTGGCCGAGGCTTTGGATGCCTTGAGCCTCTATCAGGTCTCCCTTCCCATTGCCGTCTGCCTGTTTTTCATGATGTATCCCATCATGGTGAAAATTGACTTCGGCCAGGCAGCCTATGCTTTGAAATCTCCCAAGCCAGTGCTGTTGACCCTGGCCGTGAACTGGCTGGTGAAGCCCTTTACCATGGTGGTGATCGCCCAGTTTTTTTTGGGGTGGCTGTTTGCCCCTTGGATAACCGGCACGGAAATCATCCGCGGCACAGAGATTAGCCTCAGCAGCTCCTACATTGCCGGGGCCATTTTGTTGGGCATTGCTCCTTGTACAGCCATGGTGCTGATGTGGGGCTATCTCAGCTATGGCAACCAGGGCCACACCCTGGTGATGGTGGCGGTGAACTCTTTAACCATGCTCTTCCTCTACGCACCGCTGGGCCGCTGGCTGCTGGCCATGAGCGATTTAACGGTGCCCTGGCAAACCATTTTGCTGTCGGTGGCCGTCTATGTGGGCCTACCGTTAGTTGCAGGAGCAGCCTCCCGCTATTGGATTCTCAAAACCAAGGGCCGGGAATGGTTTGAAAAAGCTTTTTTGCGCTACCTCAACCCCATTGCCATCGCCGCCTTGCTGGTGACGTTGGTGCTTCTTTTTGCTTTTAAAGGGGATCTCATTGTGGAAAATCCCTTCCACATTTTGTTGATCGCAGTGCCTCTTTTCGTTCAAACCAACCTCATTTTCGGCATCACCTATGTGGCAGCCCAGAAACTGGGCTTGTGCTATGAGGATGCGGCTCCGGCAGCTTTAATCGGCGCCAGCAACCACTTTGAGGTGGCCATTGCAACGGCGGTGGTGCTGTTTGGCTTGAACTCAGGGGCCGCCCTGGCCACCGTCGTAGGGGTGTTGATCGAGGTGCCGGTGATGTTGATGTTGGTGGAGATCTGCCGGCGTACCGCCTTTTATTTCCCCCGCCAGCCGGAAAAGGCCAGCTTGCCCGATCCCCGCTGCCTTAAAATTAGCCCCTGAGGGATCCCTTCAGCCCATGAACCTGCCCCCGGATCGCCAACGGGAACACCAGGCCAACGAGCGCACCTTTCTGGCTTGGCTGCGCACCTCTGTGGCTCTCATTGCCTTTGGTTTTGCCCTCACCCGCTTCAGCCTCTTTCTGCAGCAGATCGAAGCTTCCAGCTCCCCCGAGCAGCCCTCCCCGAGCCACGGCCTCTTGAGTACCCAGAACCTGGGCCTCCTGTTGGTGATCTTTGGGATCCTGACAATTGGCCTTTCAACCTGGCGCTACAACCAGGTGATGCGGCAAATCGAGGCGGGCAACTTTCCCCCCAGCCGTTTTCTCGTCTGGATCATGGCTGCGGTGGTGGCCCTGTTTGGGCTGCTGAGCCTTCCCCTGATGCTGCGCCGCCCCCGCCCTCAGGAGCCTTCCCGGCTCAGCCTGCCGGAGTGAAGGGCTGCCAGCGGCTGCAATTGCCGGGCTTGCTGCTTGAGCCGCTCGATCAACTGCTTGCACACCACCTCGCACAGCTCAAAGCAGATGGGATCGGCAATTTGGTAGTAGACGCTCACGCCCCTGGGCTCGCGGCTGACGATCCCTGCCTGCGCCAAGATCTTGAGATGTTTGGAAACGTTGGCCTGGCCCATGCCGGTGGCCTCTAAGATCTGGGTGACGTTCTTGGGTCCCGAGCGCAACTGACACAGGATCTGCAGCCGGCTGGGCTCCGCCAAAACCTTGAAGTAATCCGCTACGCTGGTCAGCACTTCCGGCGTCAGAGTCAACTGGCACTCGTCTTTGCCACCTTTCACGAGCTCGTCCCAATCCATAGCCTGTCTTGAGGGATGCGCTGGCTTGATTTTAACACTAAATAGTTATACAGTAGATCTAGAGGCCCGAATTGGATCGCGTTCGGGTTTTGCCAACAGACAGGAGGGCAGCATGCTATTTCGCCAACTGTTCGACACCGAGACGAGCACCTACACCTATTTAATCGCAGACCCAGACACCCGCGAGGCAGCTCTGGTGGATCCCGTTTTGGAGCAGGTGGAGCGGGACTTGAAGTTAATTCGAGAGCTGGGTCTGACCTTGAAGTACTGCTTGGAAACCCACGTCCACGCCGATCACATCACCGGCACTGGCAAGCTGCGCGAGCTGACCGGCTGCCAAGGGGTGGTGCCGGTTCAGGCCAAGGCGCAATGTGCGGATCGCTTTATCGGCCATGGGGAAACGCTGCAGGTGGGATCCATTGTCATCGAGGCCATCGCCACCCTGGGCCACACCGACAGCCACATGACCTATCGCGTCAATGGGGATCGCGTTCTTACCGGCGATGCCCTGCTCATTCGCGGCTGTGGGCGCACGGATTTCCAAAGTGGGGATCCCGGCCTGATGTATGACCATGTTACCCAGCACCTGTTTACCCTGCCGGACGAGACGTTGGTCTATCCCGGCCATGACTACCGGGGGCACACCGTCTCCACTATTGGCGAAGAGAAGCGCTGGAACCCCCGCTTTGTGGATCCGGAGACCGGAAATTTGCGTTCGCGGGAGAGCTTCATCGCCCTGATGAACAGCCTCAACCTACCTCAGCCCAAGAAGATCCAGGAAGCAGTGCCCGCCAACGAGCAGTGCGGCCAAGTGGCAGCCGCGGTTTAGTGGGGCAAACCCTCTTGGGTGGGAGAGCCTGGCTGTAAAGCCTGCGGGGCTAGCTAGACTTCTCTGAGCCGGCGGGTCAGAAATGGGAGGGTTGAGAGTGGATCCAGAAAGTCTCTATGAGAAGGATTTCTATGCTTGGACTCAGCAACAAGCTCAATTTCTGCGGGAGCGGGCTTGGGAGAAGCTAGACCTGCCCCATTTGATTGAGGAGATGGAATCGTTGGGCAGGCAACAGCGGCAAGAGCTGCGCAACCGGCTAGGGGTTTTGGTGGGGCACCTTCTGAAATGGGAGTATCAGCCGCAGGCTAGATCTGTAAGCTGGCTTCTTACCCTACAGGTGCAGCGACAGGAAGTTCTGGATCTATTGGAAGAAAACCCCAGCTTGAGGCCCTATTTGCCGGAGGCCATCTCCAAGTCTTACTTGAGGGCGCTGCAGCTAGCCCTGGAAGAGACCAAGCTGCCCAGAAAGACTTTTCCCAAGACGTGTCCTTACGCTCCCGAGCAAATCCTGGATAGCCAGTTTTACCCCGGCGAGCCCAGCAGGTTGCTTGAGGAAGAAGGTTAGTTACCCGAGGAGGAAACCAATGACTGTAGCCCGACAAAATCCTACGCCTTCCGCTCAGCAGGAACGGGATCCCCGTCTTAAGGAGATCGACGCCCTGACCTTAAAGCAGTGGCTGGATCAAGGGCGGGTACAGCTCATCGACGTGCGGGAGCCGGGAGAATATGCCGATGAGCGGATCCCAGGGGCGATCAACATGCCTCTATCTACCTTTGACCCGGCCAGGGTGCCGGCCTCGACGCCGGAAAAACCGGTAGTGTTGCAGTGTCGCATGGGCAGTCGCTCCATCCGCGCTGCCTGTCAGTTGCTAGACCACGGCTGGCCGGAGGTGCTTAGTCTAAAAGGCGGGATTGAGGCTTGGAAGGCTGCCAAGCTGCCCACCACCCGCACCCGCAACGCGCCCATTTCGCTAATGCGGCAGGTGCAAATTGCGGCGGGATCCCTGGTGCTCAGCGGAACCTTGCTGGGAGCCTTTGTCCATCCGGCCTGGCTGGTGTTGAGCGGCTTTGTGGGAGCTGGGCTGGTGTTTGCCGGGATCACCAACACCTGCGGCCTGGCGCTGCTGTTGGCCCGCATGCCCTGGAACCGAGGTCAGACGCTATGAGCAGCGAGATCCCGTCCGCCTCTTCTACAAAGCAGGGGATCTGGGCGCGCTACCTGCCCTTTGCCAAGGATTCCTTGTGGTGGCTTCGCTATCGGCGAGAGGATCTGCCGGGGGATCTCATTGCCGGACTGGTTACAGCCACTCTTCTAGTGCCCCAGAGCATGGCCTACGCGCTGCTGGCCGGGCTGCCTCCCCAGGCGGGCCTCTACGCCAGCATCCTGCCGGTGATCGCCTACGGCTTTCTGGGATCCAGCCGGGCTTTGTCGGTGGGGCCGGTGGCCATCATCTCCCTGCTGGTGGCCGCGGGCTTGGAGCCGCTGGCGGAGCCGGGCAGCCCGGAGTATGGCCGGCTGGCGCTGGGCTTGGCCCTGGAAGCGGGCTTGATCCAAGTAGGGGTAGGTCTGCTGCGCTTGGGGTTTCTGGCCAATTTCTTGAGCCACTCAGTGGTAACGGCCTTCGGCAGCGCGGCAGCCTTGATCATCGCCTTCAGCCAGCTCCGCCATCTGCTGGGGGTGAAGATCGCCAACACCGAGTCCTTCTGGCTGCTGCTGCAACGGCTCTGGCAGAGCTTGGAGGGAGTCAACTGGGCCACCCTGGGGCTGGGGCTGTTATCCATCGCCCTCTTGGTGTACGCCCAGCGGAAGCTCCCAGCGCAACTGCGCCGCCTCCCGCCCCTCTGGGTCCTGATCCTCACCAAGAGCGCTCCCTTGGGGGCCGTCTTCCTGACGACGCTGCTGGTGTGGGGGTTGAACCTCTCAGAGAGAGCGGGGGTGGCGGTGGTGGGATCCATTCCGGCTGGCCTGCCCTCCCTGGCCTTCCCTTGGCTGAGCTGGGCAGAGTGGAGAGCTTTGCTGCCCACAGCTTTGGCCATCAGCTTGGTGGGCTTTACGGAAAGCTATGCGGTGGGGCAGTCGCTGGCCAGCCAGCGGCGCCAGAAAGTGGATCCCAACCAGGATCTGGTGGCCCTGGGGGTGGCCAACCTGGCGGCAGCCGTGAGTGGTGGCTACCCGGTAACCGGTGGGATCAGCCGCTCGGTGGTTAACGCTCAGGCCGGGGCCAACAGCGGCCTGGCCTCGGTGGTCACGGGATCCCTGATAGCCCTGGCCGTGATCTGGCTGATGCCCCTGTTTACCTTCCTGCCCCAGACGACCTTGGCAGCTATTGTTTTGGTAGCCGTGTTGGGGTTGGTGGATTTTCACCCCTTGCTGCAGAGCTGGCGCTACGACCGCGGCGATGCCTTGGTTTGGCTGGTCACCTTTGCCAGCGTGTTGGGGATCGGGGTGGAGCCGGGGATTGGGCTGGGGGTGCTGGTTTCCATCCTGCTCTTTCTTTGGCGGGCCAGCCGTCCCCACATCGCCATTGTTGGCCAGGTGCCGGGCACCGAGCACTACCGCAACGTGCTGCGCCATGAGGTGATTACCGATCCGCGCATCTTGGCGGTGCGGGTGGATGAAAGCCTGTTTTTTGCCAACGCGGCCTACCTGCAGGAGTCCATCCTGCAGGAGGTAGCAGCGCGGCCAGCAGTGGAACAGGTGCTGCTGGTGGCCAGCGCCATTAACTTCGTCGACGGCAGCGCTTTGGAGGCCCTGGCCCAGTTGGTAGAACGTCTGCAGCAAATGGGGGTGGGCTTTGCCCTGGCCGAGGTGAAGGGGCCGGTGATGGATCGCCTCAAAAGGGCTGGGTTTGTGGAGAAAGTGGGCGCCGAGCGCTTCTTCTTGTCGACCCACCAGGCGATGCAGGTTCTCAAGTCTCAGACGAACTCTATGCCGGCAGCCGCTTCCGGATGAGCACAATCGGCGTTTGCTCTGCCGCATTGCCGGCTGGGTTCTTGCGCAGCGCCTGCTCCACCAGCTCCTCCTCCACGCCAGGGCTGGTTGCCAGAACGCTTACTTCGCCTAGATCGTTGGCATCGACAATGGCCACCTCGTAGCCGGTCTGGGCATGGAGCTCGGCCACCAGCTTGGCCGGATCCCGTGGTCCCAAGACAATGAACTGGTCATAGGGGGGCAAGGTGCCGGTGACATCGTCGATGAGATCCGCCTGCTCCCCCGCCAGGGCATAGAACACCCCTGGGATCCCCAGCAGCTTAGCCAGGGATCCCGCCACAAAGGCCCCCAGTACTCGCCAGGCCCCCGAACAGTCAATGAGCGTCTGCATCCCGTAGCAGCTTGAGAGACTGGTCTTGGAGGGGAAGAAGTAGCACAGGGTGCGAGCCAGCCAGCCAGGCTGCACCTGCAGGGGATGGCGAAAGTGGCCCTGGACAATGGCCGCCGCGCTTTCCGAGATGGCCACAATATCGCCGGGCTGGATATGAGGGCCCACGTAGCGACGCAGCACCTCGGCTAAGTCATCGCTGGGGGTGAGCAGATGGGTGGGAATGGCAGCCCAACTCACCGGCCCCTGCTGCTGCCAGCGCAGCTCCGGTAAGGGATTCACTTCCTGCAGCGGCAAGATGAGGTGGCTAGTCTTGAGGGTACGCCGCTGCCGCCCGTACTGGATGTAGTCCAACTCCAGCCAGGCCGAGCGCAAATCTGCCAGCCCTTCCCCCTCTAGCTCGATCTCGACTTCTAAGCCGGTCTGGCTTTGGGGGGAGATGATGTAGGCCTGCCAGTAGTTGTCTGGGCGGGGGGGCAGATCCGGATGGCGGGAGCGCAGGCGGATCCTACTTTGGATCCCTTCGAGGGAGCCGGCGCTGAGCAGATGCAGCCGCGGCTGCACCTGGGCCAAGGTGACCTCAAAAAGGGGGTTGAGGTTGCGGGCCACAAACTCGGCCTGGATAAGCCAGCGATGAGGGCTGAGGCGGCTGAGGCGCCAGCTCTGGGGCTCCACCAGCAGACAGTCGGCGGGGCGGGTCTTCAGCCAGTACAGCAACGTCGCCACACTTAGGAGCAGCCCGGCCACCACCTGGATCCAGGCCGAGGGATCCCAAAGCCAGCGCCCGATCCCCCAGAGGCTCAAGACCATGCCAGCCAATACGCCAGCCACCACACCTCGGCTCACTATCCGAATGGTTGCCATTGGGATCCCACTCCTTAAACCCTGCTCAAGTCTGCCCCTTCCTTCAGGCCTGCACCCTAGACTACAGGTACGCTCCCCAGCCCTAGCCATCCTACCGGGAAACCGCCAGCACCCTGTAGCAGGATCCCTATCTACACCTTCATCTCAAACAGTTAGACTAAAAATAGATTGCACCCTAAGTTTCCTGCCGCATCCTTTGGAGGTTGCCCATGGCCCAAAAACAGCAGTTCAAGAGCTTTGACGACATGATCCAGGGATCCAAAACTCCCATTCTGGTGGACTTTTACGCTACCTGGTGTGGTCCCTGTCAGGTGATGGCTCAGGTGTTGGAGCAGGTGAAGCCGCAGGTGGGGGATGCTATTTCCTTCGTGAAGGTGGATATAGATAAATACCCCAACATTGCTGCCCGCTGGGGGATCTACGCTGTGCCGACTCTCATCCTGTTCAAAGACGGGAAGCCGGTTGACCGCATCGAGGGGCTGTTGCAGCCTCGCGCCCTGGTGGAGCGGTTGCGGGCGCAGATCGGCCTGTCGGTCAGCTAAGGGCAGATAGACCTTGAGGGCGTTTTGGCAGGAGCTTGAGGCGGGGCCGGTTCTCCAAGTTCACCAGGCGGGAGAGGTGCCCTACCGCAGGGCGTGGGCTTGGCAGCAAGTCAGGTTGGCCCAGATGATCCGCGATCCCCAGGTGCCAGATGGGCTTTTGTTGCTCACCCACCCGCCGGTCTACACCCTGGGGGCGGGGGCCGATCCCAAGTTTCTCAAAAGCCTGGCTGGACAGATAGGATCTCCAGACACTCAGCCAGAGTCCCCTGTTACTGAGGGGCCGGAGATCCTGCGGGTGGAGCGGGGCGGCGAAGTGACCTACCACGGGCCGGGCCAGTGGGTGGGTTATGCCCTGCTCAACCTAAAGCGCCATAGGACTGTCTACGGCTCCCACGGCCAGCCGGATCTGCATCGCTACCTGCGCCACCTAGAAGAGGTGCTCATCCAGACTGTGGCCCACTTCGGCCTGCAGGGGGAGCGGATCCCTGGCCTAACAGGGGTTTGGGTGCAAGGCCACAAGGTGGCGGCCATCGGCATCAAGGTCTCCCGCTGGGTGACCTACCACGGCTTTGCCCTCAACGTCTGCCCGGATCTAGCTGCCTTCCAAGCCATCGTGCCCTGTGGGATCCCTGACCGGCCCGTGGGATCCCTGGTTCAGTTTTGTCCCCGAGTAACGATGGCGGCAGTGGCCCCGGTGGTGGTGAAGTCCTTTTGTCAGGTCTTTGGGCTGCAAGCTCAGGAAGTTTCCTTATCAGAGTGGTTGGGAGAACGCAAGTCTCTAAAGACTCAAGGCTAATCCACCCCCAACTGGCGCAGCAGTTGCTGCAGGATGGCCTGGTTGGCAAAGTTGCCACTCTTGGAAAAGAGAGCCAAGGCCTGGCGAAAGTCGGCCATGGCGGCTTCTCGATCCCCCAGTTGCAGGTGGGCCACGCCGCGGCTGAAGTAGGCTTCTGGAATTCGCGGATCCAACTGAATGGCCCGCTCCGCATCGGCCAGAGCTTCTTCCGGCTGGCGCAACTGGTTGTAGACGTAGCTGCGGTTCACATAGGCCGGAGCATAGCTGGGATCCAACTGCACCGCCCGATCCAGATCCGCCAGGGCAGCTACGGGATCCCCCCGCAGCAACTTGAGGGATCCCTGCCAGTTGAACTCGGAAGCGGTGTTTGGGGCCGAGGTCTTCTCAGGAGGAGGTGGGAAGGCAGGCAAAGAGATGGCAGGGGCAGGAGCGAGGAATGCTGCCAAGAAACCTATCAGAGCTATCCTTCCCCATCGACACTTGATTGTGCTCCGCACCGCTAATGACGTCCTCTTCGGATCCCGAACTAGTTCAATATAGACCGTCGGCGAGAGGGGCAACCCCCTGCACTTAACTTGCAAGGGGTGCGGGGAGCTACAAGTTCCGCGCTCTGGCGGGAAAGTCAGCTAGAAATCGCAGGAGCCCCGCACTGTACCCGTAGGGTCAGTGCCGGGAGGAATGCGCTTTGATGAAGTACAATGAACTTATGAGCCAAGTCCTGACCATATCCTGCAAGCTCAAGGTGTCCCCGTCGCAAGCCGCCAAATTGGACGCGACGATGGATGCCTTTGTACAGGCATTGAACTGGGTCAACCAGAACACGCAGGAGAAGATCGTCAACGCGGTCAAGCTGCAATCCCTTTGCTACTACGAGATTCGAGCCCGGTTTGGCTTGTCCAGTAACTTGGCTCAACAGGTGTGCAGACGGGTAGCGGGTTCCCGCAAAGTGGCTAAGCAGAAAAAGCGTCCCGTCAAGGAGTTTAAGAGCGGCTTTGTTACCTACGACGCTCGCATCTTTTCGTTCCGTCAAAAAGACTGGACGGTGTCGCTGACCACGGTTGAAGGGAGAGAACGCTTTGAGCTAGCCATTGGTAACTACCAGCGTGGGATGCTGGCTGGTTCCAACCCAAAAGCTGCCACGCTGGTCAAGCGCAAAGATGGCTCCTACTACATCCAGATTTGCGTAGAGGAAAAGCCACCCAAGCAACAAGATACCGACAAGGTGATCGGGGTGGACTTGGGAAGGACAGATATTGCCCATACATCGGAAGGAGATAACTGGAATGGACAGCAGTTGAACCGAGTCCGAGACCACTACTCCCGGTTGAGGGCGGCACTCCAACGCAAAGCCAGTAAGGGCACACGCAGTTCGCGGCGCAGATGCAGAGAACTGCTGCAACGGCTGTCTGGCAAGGAGAGACGCTTTCAAGCGTGGGTCAATCATCGCA
Source organism: Thermostichus sp. MS-CIW-15 (assembly GCF_054060575.1). Taxonomy (NCBI): domain Bacteria; kingdom Bacillati; phylum Cyanobacteriota; class Cyanophyceae; order Thermostichales; family Thermostichaceae; genus Thermostichus; species Thermostichus sp. MS-CIW-15. The sequence goes on from NZ_JBSSDI010000005.1 coordinate 68,985, forward strand.
TCTCTAAAGCTATTGTCTCTAGGGCAAAAGCTACCAACAGCGCTATTGCTCTGGAAGACTTGACAGGGATACGGGAGCGTATCAACCAACAACCCCGCAGCAAAGCCGAGCGACGCAGGGCCAACAGTTGGGCGTTCTACCAACTGAGGCAGTTTCTGGAATACAAGACTCTGCGTGCAGGAGTTGCTTTGATTCTGGTGCCGCCTGCCTACACGTCGCAGACCTGTCACAAGTGTTTGCACATCCATCCCGACCCTGCGCAATCCTATCGCAGTGGCAAGTCGTTCAAGTGTGGGCACTGTGGATGGGAAGGGGATGCGGACTGGAATGGGGCCAACATGATTGCCAAACTTGGGGCTGTCGTAAACCAGCCTAGAGGTCCGTGGTTGGCTTGCCAACTGCAGGGCTACCGAAAGCCCGCCCCGTACTGCGAAGCAGTCAGGGTCGGGTAGTTTACGGTCGAGATACCGACTCCTCTGCCAAGTCGTTCTGTGACGCGGGGCAGGAATGCCCAATGGCAAGGTTGGGAGGCCCAAGCTCTATTGGCTAGAGTGAGGGCGGGGGGATGTTACAAGGAAAGCTTCTGGAATAGATGAGCCACCGGCAGGGCAAATCCTGGAATAACCTCTTCACCTTCTAGAAGATCAACCGATTTCAGGAGGCGGTCAGGCTCTTGAGAGCTGCGATACACCAGGACGTAGTGCTCGCTGGGGTGAACCAGCCAAACCAGGCGGCTGCCATTTTCAAAGTACTCCACCAGCTTGTCATGAATTTCTTCAACCGTATTGCGGGGGGAAAGCACTTCAACAGCCAGATCTGGAGCGCCTTCCAAAAATCCTGTGGGCAGTTCAGCCATGCCCTGCAAGCGTTCTTTAGCAAAAAAAGAGATGTCAGGGGAGCGCCAATTTCCACTCTTCATCTTAAAAGCAGTGCTGGAATCTAAAACGATCCCCAGCTTGTTGGACAAAACGTAGGGGGTCAAAGCTGCTAATAGGAGGCTGCAGACATAACCATGGAGTGCCCCCGCGCTTCCCATATCAATTGGCTTCCCATCAACAATCTCGTAGCGATGTCCCTCCCTGGACAACGCCATGAATTCTTCGGCTGTCCAAGCTCTTTTTCCCTGAGTTGGCACAGCTCCGACGGTCATCTGCAAACTCCTTGCTGCTCCTTCGACACCGCAAGCCAAGCCCGCAGGGATCCCCCAGCGGCTTTTCCTCGAGGGGGGACGCCAAAGGCTAAAATAGCCTAGCTCATCCTACTGTACCGACGGAAAAGGCACCTTGATCGAGCGCTACACTCTGCCGGAAATGGGCCAGATCTGGTCCACCGCCCACAAACTCCAGACCTGGCTGCAAGTGGAGCTGGCCGTCTGCGAAGCGCAGGCGGAGCTGGGGCGGATCCCTCAAGAGGCCCTGCAGGAGATCAAAGCCAAAGCCGCCTTTGACCCGGCGCGGGTTTTGGCAATCGAGGCGGAAGTCAAGCACGATGTTATTGCCTTCCTAACCAACCTCAACGAGCATGTGGGCGAGGCGGGGCGCTACATCCACCTGGGCTTGACCAGCTCGGATGTGTTGGATACAGCCCTGGCCCTGCAGCTTGTGGCCTCGGTTGAGATCCTGCAAGCTCGCCTGGCCGATCTCATCGCTGCTTTGCGCGAGCAGGCCCGCCGACACCGCCACACCCTGATGATTGGCCGCACCCACGGCGTCCACGCCGAGCCCATCACCTTTGGCTTCAAGCTGGCCGGCTGGCTGGCCGAGTGCCTGCGCCATCAGGAGCGCCTGGCGCGCCTGCGGGAGGTGGTGGCCGTGGGCAAGATCTCCGGCGCCGTGGGCACCTACGCCAATGTGCCTCCCCAGGTGGAGCAGTTGGCCTGCGCCCGCTTGGGGCTCAAGCCGGATACGGTCTCAACCCAGGTGATCTCGCGGGATCGCCACGCCGAGTATGTGCATACCTTGGCTTTGATTGGCTCTTCTCTGGAGCGCTTTGCCACCGAGATCCGCCACCTGCAGCGGACAGAGGTGCTGGAGGCCGAAGAGTACTTTGCCCCCGGCCAAAAGGGATCCTCCGCCATGCCCCACAAGCGCAACCCCATCAAGTCTGAACAACTGACAGGGATCGCCCGCCTTCTACGGGGGTATGCCGTCTCGGCCCTGGAAAACATCCCCCTCTGGCACGAGCGGGACATCTCCCACAGCTCGGTGGAGCGGGTGATCCTGCCCGATGCCTCCATCCTCTGCCACTACCTGCTGGTCAACATGGCGGATCTGGTGCGCCACCTGCAGGTTCACACCGGCAACATGGAGCGCAATCTCAACCTCTACGGCGGCGTCATCTTCAGCCAGCAGGTGCTTCTAGCCTTGGTGGAGAAGGGCCTTAGCCGCGAGGAAGCTTACCGCCTGGTGCAGGAAAATGCTCATCGCGCCTGGAACCAGCCGCAGGGAGACTTTCGCGCCAATCTGCTGGCGGATCCCCGGGTGATGGCTCACCTCAGCGAGGCGGAACTGCAGGCTTGTTTTGATCCGCGGCGCCACCTAACCCATTTGGACGAGATCTTTGCCCGCTTGCGCATTTGAGGGATCCCCTATGGTTTGGCAGCGGCAGCACGTCTTGGGCTTGGCGGATTTTACTCCCGAAGAATACCAGATGGTTTTGCAGACCAGCGCCAGTTTCCAGGAGGTGTTGACGCGGCGGTTGCCCAAGGTGCCCACCTTGCAGGGGAAGGTGGTGGTGACGCTGTTCTTCGAGCCTTCCACCCGCACTCGTTCCAGTTTTGAGCTGGCGGCCAAGCGCCTTTCGGCCGATGTGCTCAACTTTTCCCCAGGCACCTCTTCCTTGAGCAAAGGGGAGACGCTCTTGGATACGGCCCGCACCTTTCTGGCCATGGGATCCGATCTCTTAATCGTTCGCCATGCCCAGGCAGGAGTGCCCCAACAATTAGCTGCCGAGATCGACCGCCGCGGATCCCCTGTGGGCGTTCTCAATGCCGGGGATGGGCTTCACGAGCATCCTACTCAAGGCCTGCTGGATTTGTTTACCCTCTGCAGCCATCTGGATCCCCGGCGTCCCCGCCTGGAGTTGCTGCAAGGGATCAAAATCGCCATTGTCGGCGATATTCTCCACTCGCGGGTGGCCCGCTCCGATATCTATGCCTTGGTGGCTGCCGGAGCTGAGGTTCACTTAGCCGGCCCTCCCACCCTGTTGCCCAAAGATTTTGCCCAGTTTGTGCCCGGCCATACGCTCCCTGTCCATTGGCAGCTAGAGCCTGCCCTCGAAGGGGCGCGTTTTGTTATCACCCTACGCCTGCAGCAGGAGCGCATGAGCGAGTTCCTTCTCCCCAGCTTGCAGGAGTACCATCACTTCTTCGGCCTCACGCGGCAGCGGCTGCGCCTGTGCCACCCAGAGGTGAGGGTTTTACACCCCGGCCCGGTCAATCGCGGTGTGGAACTCAGCTCCGAGGTGATGGAGGATCCCGGCTTGAACCTGATTGAGCAGCAGGTCACCCACGGCGTGGCGGTGCGCATGGCCCTGCTGTACCTCATGGGGGGCGGGCGGATCCCAGCTTAGAGCCCAGATCTTTCTCTGCTCGGGGAACATGTAGAGCTGCCCCACGTCTGGAGTGTTGAAGTCCATCTCCTAGCTAATTCTCTCTGTCAAAAGTCGGAAGAAGCTCTGGCCAGAGCTTTTCCCGCCCTGCTGAAATCATGTCCAAGCTTGCCGAGAAGGGGGTAACATCTTTGTATCAAATTTTACACATCTTGGATCTGGATCGAGTTTTTTTGCAGCCGTCTAAGCTTAGCTCTTATTCAAGTTGTGTCCGTTTGATTGGTTGTCAAATGAGATAGAAGTTCAGCAGCATAAGCCTTTTCGCGGATCCTGGGCTCCAGGATCCTGATTTTGCTGAAATCCAAACTGGCCAAGACCACCAGATGGAAAATCAAGGTTTGGAAACGAGCCAGCACACTCAAAAATATCGATTTTTCTCTTGACTTAACCCAAAGTTAACCTTTAGATATCCTTCCGTTAACTTTGAGGTTATAGGGTTGAAGATGTTGATTTGCCACAGATATTACCTATGCGAACCCTGCTTTCTGCTTTCTCCCTCACCGCTCTAACAGTAGGATTTCTAACAGCGACCTCGGCTCAAGCCCAAACCGTGCAAATCTCCGGGGCGGGCGCGACCTTTGCGGCTCCTTTGCTGCAACGTTGGTTTGACGCCTACAACCGCACCGTAGACCCCACTGTGCAAGTCAGCTATCAGTCTGTCGGTAGTGGTGCTGGCCTAGAGCAGGTGATCAATGGCACTGTGGACTTCGGCGCTTCCGAGGCGCCTTTCTCCGGTGCTCGCCTGGAAAGCTTCCGAGCTAAATACGGCTATGATCCCCTACAGTTGCCTCTAGCGGGAGGGGCCATCGAGTTTGCCTATAACCTGCCCGGCATTGAAGACGGAGAGCTCATCCTGAAGCGGAAAACCTACTGCGGCATCGTGACCGGCGAGATCACTCGCTGGGACGACATTCGCATCAAGGCCGAGAACCCAGGTATAGCAAACAAGCTGCCACCCCTGGACATCACCTGGGTACACCGCTCTGATGGTTCTGGGACTACCTTTGTGTTCACCAACCACATCAAAACTGTCTGCCCTAATTGGACAGCCGGTGCTGGTACTTCTGTCGAGTGGCCTGTTGGCATTGGAGCCCAAGGGAATGAGGGCGTAGCCGCCACCATCAAGCAGGAGCCAGGGGCGATTGGCTACGTGAACCAGTCCTATGCCAAGCTGGAAAAGATGGCCACTGCTCGCCTGGAAAACAAAGCGGGCAACATTGTTAAGTTCTCGACTGAGGCAGCTACCTCGGCGCTTGATGCTCCCATTCCTGATGACTTTGCGCTGTTGGTGCCCGACCCTGAAGGGCCAAATGACTACCCAATCGTGGGCTTGTTCTGGGTGATGCTGTACCGCGAGTATCCCGATCAGCAGAAGCTGACCAAGCTGGTGGAGGCTCTGAAGTGGACCCAGGGGCCAGAGGGTCAAGCCATCACCAAGGAGCTGGACTACATCCCTATGCCTGAGGCGGCTATCCAGCGGATCTTTGCAGAGCTGGATGCCATCACCGTTAACCCCAATGCGGTGCGATGACTGGGTTGCAGCCTGAACTCCACTAGAGTGGAGCTGGTGGCCGGCTGAGGAGGCAGATGAGGCTTTCTCGGTCGGCTGGTGGGCTTACCTTGCACGGTGGGATTTTTAGGAAAGATTTTGAACCGAAGATGATCATGGGAGAGAGGCTATGACTTCAGCGGCTACGGGTTATGGTTCACCACCAAACCCGGATATCGATGTTGACATTGAGAAAAAGGCGAGTCTGTCTCGGGCTGTTGATGTGGGCTTTGTCCGCCTGACGTTGGCCTTGGCAGGGTTTGCCGGCATTATCCTCATCTGGGTGATTCTTCAAACCACCGAAGGGGCTCTGCCGGCGATTCAGCAGTTTGGCTTGGGCTTCCTGGTTACTGCCCGCTGGAACCCGGTGGAAAACATCTACGGGGTGCTACCACAGATTTATGGCAGTTTGGTAACCTCTCTGGTGGCTTTGATTTTTGCCATCCCTCTGGGCATTGGCACTGCCATTTTTTTGACGGAAGGTTTTGCCCCCAAGTGGGTAACGGAGCCGATTAGCTTTGCCGTTGAGCTGATCGTGGCCACTCCCAGTGTGGTGCTGGGGCTGTGGGGGATCTTTGTGCTGATTCCAGCAGTGCGGCCCATCTTTCGAGCCATTAACCAGACGCTGGGTTGGATCCCTTTCTTGGGTGGCCCGGCTCCGCGGGGGCCCAGCTTGTTGATAGTGGCTATGGTGCTGGGGATCATGATCTCTCCCATCATCATCTCCATTACCCGCAGTACCCTTGAATCTCTGCCACGCAGCCTAAAAGAGGGCGCTTTGGCTCTGGGGGCAACCCGCTGGGAGACCCTCTTAACGGTGATGATCCCTGCCGGCCTGTCGGGCATTGTCAGCTCGATCATGCTGGCGCTGGGGCGGGCCCTGGGAGAGACCATGGTGGCGGCCATGCTTTCCGGCAACGCCAACCGCATCAATATCTCCCTAATGCAGCCGGGATCCACCATTACTGGCTTGATTGCCTCTCAGTTTGGCGAGGCAGGACGCTTGCAGGTTTCGGCTCTCATGTATGCCGGCGTGGTGCTGATGGTGCTGACGTTATTGGTCAACATTGTTGCCGAGATCATCATCCGCAAGTTTCAAAACTTGGAGCAGTAACTTCAGAAGCAGAAAGAAGATGAAGGAGCACTGTTATCATGTCTGACTCAGCACAGCTTGCCCCTGAGAAGGTTGACATCGACATTACTCGTGCCGCCATTGCCCCTGTCCGCAATTACACAGGCATTGTCCTAACCCTGCTGAGTGGCCTCTTTGTGGCGGTGATCATAGCTTCCCTATCTTGGGTGCTGTGGGATGTGGGCAAGGAAGGCATCCAGCGGATAAATTGGGATGTCCTCACCCAGACCCGCTACCCTGCCCCTGGCCTGGCGGAAGGGGGCTTTGGTCACGCAATTGTCGGCAGTTTAATGGTGCTGGCTACGGGGGCGGCTTTGAGCTTTCCCTTCGGCATCTTGGCGGCAGTGTACTTGTCTGAATTCGGTCGCGGCACCCGCTTGGCTTATCTGGTTAAGTTTTCCTGCAATGTGCTCACGGGGGTACCGGCCATTCTCTGCGGCCTGTTTGCCTATGCTGTGGTGGTGAGGGGATCCGGCTTTTCGGCTTTCTCGGGAGGGGTGGCTTTTGGCGTGCTGATGCTGCCGATTGTCATCCGCTCCACCGAGGAGGCGTTGCTGCTGGTTTCGCCCGACATGCGCTTGGCTTCCCTTGGCCTGGGCTCAAATCGCTTTCAGACCACAATGCGCGTTGTTTTGCCGGCAGCGGCACCGGCCATCGTAACCGGGCTAATCCTGGCTTTGGCCCGAGCGGCAGGCGAGGCTGCACCTCTGCTCTTTACCGCCTTCAACAACAATTTCTGGTCTACTAATCTATTTGGCCCGGTGGCTACCTTGCCGGTGATGGTCTACTTTTTCTCCATCATTCCCTACAGGGTGCAGCAGCAGCTGGCTTGGGCGGGCGCTTTGGTTTTGTTAGCCATTGTTTTGGCGGCCAGCTTGACCGCTCGCTTTTTGGTGTACAAGACCAGGAAATAGCCTGAGGATTCTCAACAAGTCTTGAATCGAACTCTTCGTCGAACTCTAGCTCTTTTTGTGAGTGCTGCCATGCAAACTCAATCTCTTAACCAGACCTCTTACGTTTTCAGGACCGAGAACCTGAATGTCTACTATGGCTCCAATCTGGCGGTAAAAAATGTTACTCTGGACATCCCAGCCCGACAGATTACTGCGTTTATCGGCCCTTCCGGCTGTGGCAAAAGCACGATTCTGCGCTGTTTTAACCGCACCAACGATTTGATCCCCGGTGCTCGTGTAGAGGGCAAGCTCACCTACCACGGCAAGGATCTCTACGCCAAAGAAGTCGATCCGGTGGCGGTGCGGCGGCGTATCGGCATGGTCTTCCAAAGACCCAATCCCTTCCCCAAAAGCATTTACGACAACGTGGCCTACGGCCCGCGGGTGCTGGGGATGAAGGTAGACTTGGACGAGGTGGTGGAAACCTCGCTGAGGCGGGCTGCCCTCTGGGATGAAGTCAAAGACAAGTTGAAAGAAAATGGTCAGTCGCTGTCGGGAGGGCAGCAGCAGCGCCTGTGTATTGCCCGCGCTCTGGCGGTACAGCCGGATGTGATTTTGATGGATGAGCCCTGTTCGGCGTTGGATCCCATTTCCACCCGCCGCATTGAGGAGCTGATGAAGGAGCTGGAGGAGGAATATACCATCATCATCGTCACCCACAACATGCAGCAGGCCAGCCGCGTCTCGGATATGACGGCTTTCTTCAGTGTGGAGGTGTCGGGATCCAACCGTGTGGGCGAGCTGATTGAATTTGACAGAACTGAAGTCATCTTCAACAGCCCCACCAAGCAAGCCACAAGAGATTATGTGGAGGGCCGCTTCGGCTAATCGACCTGGCCGGACAGGGATCCTTCCCATACTGTTCTCGGCAAACCCTTTTGCAGGCAATTTCTGCCGATGATGGAGTCTGAAGAACCGTTGCACCCAAATACGGATACCTATGATCGTTGCCGCTCCTGACAAGCTGCAGGCTTTGCGTTCTGACTTAGAGGGTATTGAGATCATCACTGATCCGGCTCAGGTGGCCAAGTTGTCGTTGGATTTTTACCACTACAGCCCCGTGCTGAGCCGACAACTGAGCGACAAGCGGGGAGATTTGGTGGTGCGCCCCGCCGATGAGGCCGAGGTGATGCGAGTGGCAGCGGCCTGTGCCAGGCTGCGGATCCCGGTTACGGTGCGCGGTGCCGGTACTGGTAATTACGGCCAATGTATCCCGCTGGCCGGGGGTGTGATCCTGGACATGGGCAAGCTCAACCAGGTGCTTTGGGCAAAGCCGGGCTTGGCGCGGGTGCAGGCGGGGGCCAAGTTGATGGCCATCGACAAACACACCCGCGAGCTGGGCTGGGAGATCCGTATGGCCCCTTCCACCTACCGTACGGCCACTATTGGGGGGTTCATTGCCGGGGGCAGCGGCGGCATTGGCTCTGTGACCTACGGCCAACTGCGGGATCGGGGCAACATCTTGGGTTTGCGGGTGGTCACCCTGGAGGAAGAGCCGCGGGTGCTGGAGCTGCGGGGAGACGAGGTGTTCCAAGTGAGCCATGCCTGGGGCCTGAATGGGATCATCACCGAGGTGGAGATCCCGCTGGCGCCTGCTTATCCTTGGGCGGAGCTGGTGGTGGCCTTTCCCCCTGAAGTGGGCTTTATGCCCTGTGCCCATTTTGGCCAAGCCCTGGGAGATGCCGATGGGATCCTCAAGAAATTGGTCAGCCTGCACGCTTGGCCGATCCCCAGCTACTTTGCACCGCTGCGGGGTCATTTGCCAGAAGGATCCGCTGTGGCCCTGTTGATGGTGGCCGAATGCAGCCTGGAGCCGCTGTTGGAGCTTGTCCGGGAACATGGGGGCCAAGTGGTCTACAACAAAACGGCCCAGGAGGCCAGCAAGGGGATCTCGCTGGGGGAATTTTCTTGGAACCACACCACTTTGCACTGCCGCAGCGTGGATCCCAGCCTGACTTATTTACAATCGGCTTTTCCCGCCGATCGGGAGCTGAAGCTGGTGCAGCACATGTACGAGTATTTTGGCGACGAAGTGCTGATGCACCTGGAGTGGATTCGCATCAACGGGCAAGCTACCCCTGTCGGCCTGCAAATTGTCCGCTTTACCACCGAAGAGCGTCTAAACGAGATCATGCGCTACCACGAAGAGCAGGGAGTATTTATTGCCAACCCCCACACTTTCATCATCGAAGACGGTGGGCGCAAAGTGATGGATCCGCGCCAGATTCGTTTTAAAGAAGAAGTGGATCCCTATGGCCTGCTCAATCCGGGCAAGATGCGCACCTGGCAGGAGCGCGCCTCTGCTTGAGGAATAGCAACAGTAGCACAGCAATTGGCCTTGGTCTATCTGTATTGCCCATGTTTAATCCCTGATGGATTGTCTGGGCAGGACAACACCAGTCCAAAGCTCTACAGTCAGTACTGTGGGAATGCTGTCCACCGTTAAATGCTTTGTGGTGTGGACTGTCAAACTTCCGGCAGCCAGTCCTCTGCAAGCACCAACTCTGGAGAGTAGGGACAGACATCTGGAAATGTCGAGATTTCTATCCCCGTTTGCCTGGCTGCTTGGCGGCGCGCCCGTTGATAACTCTCTTCAAGTTGCTCTACCAGATAACCTTTTAGGCTGGGGCTATCTTCTATGGCCAATCCGATTTGGGTTCGCGCATCTGTAATGGAATCTAGCCAGCTATCTGAACGGCGCTGAGGTTGATATTGCCACTTGAGTAGATGCAGCAGAAGGCGAGTTAATTGACTGGTAATCCCTCGTCGTTCGCTCTTGCCCAAATTCTCAACCTCTTCAATTAAGTGTGTTAGGTCAATTTCATGCCAGCGCCTTTCCCGCAATAGCCGGGTTGTTCGGTCAATCCACAAGTTAAAGTCTGTCGAGTATAGATTGCTCATAGCTTTGTCCTGCTGAAAAATAGGGTCGCGATAATTATGAAATCCAGACTACGTCCTTCTTGAGTTTACTACAATAAAACCTGTAACACCTGAGTTCTCAACCGTCTGGGAGCAGAGCACTCTGGTGACAAACCTTATCCAGACAACTCTTTCTATGGTCATTTCGACTTAAAGCAGGACACTGCACCCACACCTAGGGTGCACCGAGCCAGAAGGCTATTCTCAATAGCCCAGGCGTCTTACCCTAAACTGAAGCAACTATATTTGACGAATATTTGACGGAGAGTGAATGGAGAGGGTGTCCCTGTGGAGAAAGGTTCAAACAAACGCTTTAACTGCCATAGTAGTTGATGGCTAAAGCTCCCACCAGAGTAAGCTGAAAGACCAAGATCACGAAGTAGAAAATGGCGCGGGGCTTGAACAGAGTGAGCATCAAGCCTATGGCTTTCAAGTCTACTATCGGCCCAAACACCATAAAAGCCAACAGGGATCCCGGCGTGAAGGTGGCGGCAAAGGAGAGGGCGAAAAAGGCATCCACCGTCGAGCAGATGGAGATGATCCCGGCCAGGGCCATCATGATCAGGATTGAGAGCAATGCATCTTGGCCATAATCCAGCACAAACGAACGCGGGATCACCGTTTGAATCAGGGCCGCCATCGCCGAGCCCAAGATGAGCACGGATCCCAATTCGCGGATCTCCCTGGCCCAGGTCTGCAGCAGGAGAACTCCTTTTTGTCCCCTGGAGGGAGAAGGCGCAGCGGCCAGAGCAGAGCGATACACATCTTCAGCCGTTTGTAAAGTGGCCAGGGATCCGCCAGAGGCCCCTTGAGCAGGGCTCTGGGATCCAATCCAGAAGGTGCCCCCCTGCAACAACGGCGAGCGGGAGATGTTCTTCGGATCAGCTTCTTGGGAGCAATTGCGCTGCAGCTCCCGCCAGACTGACGGCTGCAACAGAGGCTGGAAATCCTTTTGCAGGCTGAAGATCAAGCCGACGACAACCGCAATGCCGAAGGAAAAGAGAACTCGGTAGATCACCAGCTCCGGCATGGAGCGAAAGGCAATCCAAGTGGAAAAGATCACCACCGGGTTAAACACCGGCGCCGCCAACAGAAAGGCCACCGCCACGTGGGGTGGGATCCCTTTGATCACCAGTTGACGGGCCACCGGCAGGTTGCCGCACTCGCACACCGGGAAAAAGAATCCTAAAGCGCCACCGGCCACCGCGCTGCCGATTTTGCCTTTGGGCAGGAAACGGGCCAACTGGGATCCCTCGACAAACACCGCCATCAGCCCCGATAGAAACACCCCCAGCAGCAGAAATGGCATGGCCTGCACCACAAGGCTCAGAAACAGGGTGAACCCGTCTCGCCAAAGGGGAGAGTCCAAGAGGCTCAACACACCACCTCACGCACGACTTGGGCCTTACTGAGTTTGGATCTCGGCCCAGCGCCCTGTCAAACGGCTCTCAACCCCGCTCTTCTATGGGGATATAGCGTTGCTGGCGTTCACCTGTGTACACCTGGGTGGGTCGGAAAAGCCGATTATCGGACAACTGCTCCCGCCAATGGGCCAGCCAACCCGCCGCTCGGGCAATGGCAAACACCGGTGTAAACAAATCTTCTGGGATCCCCAGCTTGGCGTAGACCAACCCTGAGTAGAAGTCCACATTCGGGTAGATCCCCTTCGGCCCTAGCAACTCCTCACACACCCGTTCCACCTCCAGGGCGATGTCGTAGTACTTGTCGTGGCCGTAGCGCTCAAACAGCTCTTCGGCCAGCCGCTGCAGGATAGTGGCCCGCGGATCCTTCACCTTGTAAACGCGATGGCCCATGCCCATGATGCGCTCTTTTTTGGCCAGCTTCTCTTCGATAAACGAGCGCACATTTTCCACCGAGCCGATTTGTCGCAACAGCCTCATCACCTGTTGGTTGGCCCCGCCGTGCAACAGCCCCGAAAGGGTACCCACCGCCGTGGCCAGGCTGCTATAGGGGCTGGCCAGGGTAGAGGCGCTCACCAGCAGGGCAAAAGTAGAGGCATTGACTGTGTGTTCGGCGTGCAAGATCAGGCAGGTATCGAAGATGCGGGCCAGCCAGGGATCCGGCTTCTTGCCGGAGAGCATGTAGAGGAAATTGGCGGCATGATCCAGGCTGTCGTCGGGGGGGATGGGATCGTTGCCCTGGCGCATCTGGTGAAACATCGCCACCATCGTCGGCAGCTTGGCGAGCAGACGGGTAACCGTGCCGAACACGTAGTCGGGATCCGCCTCTCGCACCGGATAGAACATCCCCAGACTGGCAACACAGGTTTGCAGGGCATCCATGGGGTGGCCCGACTCGGGAAACGACTTGATCATGTCGCGGATGCGGTATTTCACCCGCCGATGGCTGCGGACGGCCTGATCGAAGTTGTCCAGCTCGGCTTGCGTCGGCAGCTTGCCGAAGATCAGCAGATAGGCCGTCTCCAGAAAGGTGCTCTGGGCCGTCAGTTCCTCGATGGGAATGCCCCGATACTCCAGGATCCCTGCCTGGCCATCGACAAAACTAATGTTAGAGCGCGTGGCCGGAACGCCTTCTAGCCCCGGCCTGTATTCGCCATCCGCCATAGTCGGATCCCTGAAATGAGCCCCCCAAGGAGAGAACAGGGGCGTCACTACATTCGCTACATTAAAGCAGATCTGGATCTCTGAAGCCAGATCCCGCCTTTGCCTACCCTGAGAAGGGCTTTGGCAACCCATATCAGCCAGGGTGAGAAAGACCCTGCTCCGGTATCAGGTTTGCCTCGGAGCACCTCGCCAGTTAATGTACGGGATCCCGACCGGAGAGTCGCCAGCGGTTGAGGCGAGAGAAGGTCTCCGGGTTCAAATAGAAATCAATGCCCCGCCTGCTCGGCAGCCGCTTGGGCTGGATGCGCCGGATCTGCTCTTGAGCCTGCTGCACTTCTGCCCACAGTTGTTCTGCCGAGAGCCATTCTGCGTTGTAGCCGCCGATCACCCACTGCTGGACGCGATCTGAGGTGGCCACCCGTACCCGATAAGCCTTTGCCTGCAACTGAGCACAGAGCCGTTCGATGCAGGCGTCGGCAGTTTCCCCGTAAGCAGTGTAGAAAATCTCGATGCCGGAGGGAGAACGCTCCTGTCGAGCAGGAGTGGGCTGGGTATAGGCGTCGTACACCACAGTCGCCCGGTAGCCGCGGAAAGCCACGTAGCTGGCCAAAGATTCCACCAAGCGCAGACGCGCCAAGTCCAGCAGGGAGCGACGTGCCAACTTCTTTAGGGTGGGCCAAGCTCCGATGATGTTGTAGCCGTCAACCAATAAAACTGTGGGGGAGGAAGCTGTCATGCATAGTGGTGGATCCCTTGCCCAGGATCGCACCAATTTGTATCAGTTTGCACCCTTATCCTAATCCTTATCAAAGAGCGCCGTAAAGACCCTTTTGAGGCTGGCCCACTCACAGTCTTGGGCTTGCAAGTGAACCAGGAGAGGAAGACTGCCTCAAAGACGCCCCCCAGGGGTTGCAAGTCCTCAAGGAAAGCAGTCGTAAGGGGTCTGCCTCAGGCCCAAAGCTTTTTTCTACGCGACTTCCCTTGAGCGGTTGGGTGTTACTTTTCGCCTGAGTTCGCCCGCAGGTTTGTCGAGAAGACCATTTTTACCGCACCCGAGCTAGCAAGTTAAGATGTGTTACGAGATCCGTCGGGACTTCTATGGGCGCAATACCGTCAACAGCAGCAGTAACCAAACCAGTGGCAACCCAGCCTCGACCGGCTTCGGCAGCGGCGGGGGCTGAGGTTACCCTGTCGCAGCCAGCCCTGCGCTACGATCCGGAGCAATTGGCCGAGCAATACCGGGGGCGCTGGGATCTGGTGCTGGGGCGTCTATTCCAGTTGATCACCCCCTTTTTGGGTCTGTTGGCCTGGGTGTTTTGGGATCGCTGGCGAGGGGTGGAGCTGAAAAATCGGCCCAAGCACGCGGCGCGGCTGCGGGAGATCCTCACGGAATTGGGGCCGACAGCTATCAAAATTGGCCAGGCTCTCTCCACCCGTCCTGACCTGGTCTCGCCTCTTTTTTTAGAAGAACTGGCCAAGCTTCAGGATGAGCTGCCCCCCTTCGACAATGCCACCGCCTTTGCCCTTATCCAGTCGGAGATCGGCCAATCGGTAGAGCAGATCTTTCGCGAGATCGGCCCGGAACCGGTTGCCGCTGCCAGCCTGGGGCAGGTTTACCAGGCCTATCTGCACACAGGGGAGAAAGTCGCCGTCAAGGTGCAGCGGCCCGATTTGATCGGGCGCATCTCCCTGGACATGTACATCATCCGCAGCCTGGCCGCCTGGGCCAAGCGCACCTTCCGCCGCATCCGCAGCGACTTGGTGGGCATTGTGGATGAGTTTGCCGGGCGGCTTTACGAGGAGATGGACTACACCCAAGAGGGCCGCAACGCTGAGCGCTTCCTGGAGCTGTACCGCCACCCCTCCATCTACGCCCCGAAAATCTATTGGCAGTACACCCGCACCAAGGTGCTGACGATGGAGTGGATCGACGGCATCAAGCTGACCCAACTCGACAAAATTGCCGCTGCAGGGCTAGATGGACGGCACCTGATCGAGATTGGGGTTAACTGCTCCCTTAAGCAGCTTTTGGAGCATGGCTTTTTCCATGCTGACCCCCATCCGGGCAACCTCTTGGCCATGCACGACGGGCGGCTGGCCTACATCGACTTTGGCATGATGAGCACCATCCAGCCCCACCAGCGCTACGGCCTGATCAAGGCCATCGTCCACTTGGTGAACCGGGATTTTGTTGCCTTGGCGCAGGACTACGTGGATCTGGAGTTCCTGGATCCCGATACGGATCTCACCCCCATCATTCCCGCTTTGGAAGCTGTCTTTGCCGAGGCCCTGGGCAGCTCCGTGGCCGAGCTGAACTTCAAAAGCATCACGGATAAGCTCTCGGGGGTGATGTACGATTTTCCCTTCCGCGTGCCTGCCTACTACGCCCTGATCATCCGCTCTTTGCTCACCCTGGAGGGGATCGCCATCAGTTTGGATCCCAATTTCAAGGTGTTGAGCGTGGCCTATCCCTATGTGGCCCAGCGGCTGCTCACCGACCCGGCTTCAGAGCTACGCGCCGCCCTGCGGGAGCTGCTGTTTAACCAGGGGCAATTCCGCTGGAACCGCCTGGAGAACCTGCTGCGCAACGCCGCCAACAGCGAAGACTTTGACCTGCAGGGATCCCTGGAAAAGGCCGTCGATTTTATCTTTTCCGAGCGGGGGGCTTTCTTGCGGGAGCGGCTGGTGGATGTGCTGTTCTCCAGCTCGGGGAACGGCACCTCAGACGGCTTGGCTCATTTGCAACGTCTGTGGGAACTCCTCAGCCGCAACCCGACCTTTCAGCCGCTGCAGCTTCTGCCCATCGTCGCCAAGATAGCCACCAAGCCGGAAGCCCAGCAACTGGGCCGGCAATTGGCCTCCCGCTGGTTGCAACGCTCGGCAGCCCGGCTTATCCGCGACCTATTGTTGTCGGAGGATGAGAAAAAGCCCGTAAACGGGCACAACGGGAGCCCTGGGCCGATGAAAGCTGCAAAACCTGCTGCTGCCTGACCTTCCCCTTGCGCTGAACAGACCAGAACCTTTCTGCTCTGCGGGGCAACAAGACCAGCCTCCGGGAAAAAGCTTTGGGTTGCCCCGCGAGTGTCGGCCACTAACTTAAGAAGAGCAAGCCGGGAAAATCCCAACGACATCCTTATGTTGAGAGAAGCAGGCAGAAGGAACTTTCCCGGCTGAACCCAATGGCGCAGTCTCTTCAGCGTAGTTCAGGTCTGCCCCGACGAGAGTCTACCTCTCCTAGCTGGCGCTCTCGTCTTTGGGGCTGAC
Source organism: Thermostichus sp. MS-CIW-15 (assembly GCF_054060575.1). Lineage (NCBI taxonomy): Bacteria > Bacillati > Cyanobacteriota > Cyanophyceae > Thermostichales > Thermostichaceae > Thermostichus > Thermostichus sp. MS-CIW-15. The sequence continues at coordinate 84,996 of NZ_JBSSDI010000005.1, forward strand.
GGCATTGAGGGCTAGCGTCATCCACTCAGAAAATTCATCGCGGCGGAAAACCTGGGGGCAGGAGCGCGGGCCAAAACGCAGCAGGCTGGGCATGCCGTACTCCTTGAGGCGGTTCTGCAGCCAGGTGCCAACGCCGGTTTTGCCGTCGTTGGGCATTTCGGTTTGGAAGTCGCTGTACATCAGCAACAACTGGCTGCGAGATTGGAGCACAGCATTCTCTTGGATCAACTTCGGCAGGGAGAGGCTGGCGGCTGGATTGGCCCCTTTGATCCCTTTGGCCGATTCACGGCGACGGCTGCGGGAACGGGAGTTGGCATTTTCGCGGTTCTTACGGGCTTTCGGTTCAATGGTCATAGAATCTCCTAGACGACTGAGTGGTTCCCCAAAAGGGGTAAAAGCCGGAACTCGCAGGCTGAGGACAGAGCCCGCCGCGGAAGGTAGCTCGATGAGTCCAATGTTGGGGCAATCGCTGAGAAGAGGAACACACGCTCTCAGTTAAGCGAAGGGAGAACTGCGCCAGCTTGCCACAAAAGCTCGAGGTTCCTTGCCTGCAGCAGCAATCTACAGCGCGTCGAGTTCCTGGCCGCCCATCCGAGACTTGTCTTCGTCTTTCCTGGCGGAGGTTAGTTTGGTTACCACAGATCCGCAGGGTAAAGAAGCCCGGATGCTACCTTTTATATTGGCCTAAAACTGAACCGATGAACACTCTCTGGTCGAGCACAAATTTAGGTCTGAAGGTTTTGTCGCCCGTTGCGGATCACCCGCAGAGACTCCAACAGCCGCAGCTCTAGGTCTTGCAAAACCTGATCCACGTAATGATGGGCCTCCCGTTGTAGGCGCTCCGACTCCTGCAGCGTCTGTCGCCGCACCTCCTCGCTCTGTTGGTAGGTTTGTCGCAGCAACTGTTCTGCCTGCGCTTGAGCCTGGCGTAGGATGGTCGATTCGCTGACGAGCTGCTCGGCGCGGCGCTGGGCCACGGCCACGATCTCCTGGGCGTAACGATGGGCCTCGGCCAAAATCTGATCCCGCTGGCGCAGCACCTCCTCGGCTTCCTCCAAGGCTGTGGGCAGGTTGAGGCGGATGAAGTCCAACTGCTCCAGGATCTTCTCTTCGTCGATAAGGGTGCGAGACCAGAACAGACGAGGACTGCTGAGAATGGCTGCCTCCAGTTGATCCAAAGCCTCCTGGACGCGCATCAGCGCCAGGGTCTGTTCCCCATGCAGGTCACCGGCGCGATTGAGGGCATCGGGGGGCAATTCTCGCATCAGGCCAGAGAGTGGGTGGCTGGGCTGAGCTAAGCAGGCAGGATAACGCCTACCATATCAGGTTCTCGCGGTTCTGAGCCTGGGCGGCTTCCCCCTGGTTCCTATCCCTCTTCAGCCGGGGGGACAGAAACCGGTCTCTGTGGCAAACTGAGGGGAAGTTGTTGGATTGCGATCTGCCCATGCCACAGCCGCAGCCTCCTCGTCGACTGGAAGATCAATTTGTGGAGAATGTCTCCCGCTACCCTACCTACTTCATTACCGTCTTGCTGGGGGGGATCTGGGCTGGCTTACAGCCTTTTGTTAACCTGTACCGCAAAAGTCCGACCTCGGCAGCCCTGGTTGTGCTGGGATCCCTGCTGTTGCTGCTGTTTGTCTATTTCACCCTGCGAGGCATGACAGGGCACACTCTCCTGCCGGCGTGGATGTTGCGTTGAGGGCAGGGGGGATGGACGAAGCGATAGAGTGGACGCCAGAAGCAGAGGCGCGCCTTAAAGAAATCCCCTTCTTTGTGCGTCCGGCTGCCCGTAAGAAGATTGAACAGTTTGCCCGCGAAGCCGGGATCCAGAAGATCACAGTGGCAGTTTACGAGCAGGCCAAGCAAAAGTTTGGCTCTTGAGGGATCCCCCCTGCTGGCCATAGCAGGGAGATTGGGTTTGCCGCTAGCTTGGTAGAGGTGTTCTCCTCTGTTTTTTGCAACTCATGGCAGATTGGATCCTGTTGGCACTGGTGGGTTCTGCAACCTACCTGCTGCTGCAAAAAAGTGTGGCCCGCCTCTCCAAGGTGCCCTGGCGGATCCTGTGGCTGGTGATGATGATGCCCCCTTTGATCTGGGTGCTGGGGCGTCAGGTGTTTCAGTACGAAATGCCCCCCCTGCTCATGTTGGGGCTGTTTCTGGCTTCCTATTTTACCAGCATGACTTTGGTACGCCGGGGGCGCCTCCGACCTCCAACGGCAGGCTCTCAACCGGGGGCGGAAAACACCTCGCCGGTTGCGGGATCGGATCGCGAGTCTTTGCTTGAAGCAGAGGAAGAAAAGGAGGACAGTGCTGCAGATCTGGCCTCGGCGGCTCTTGTCCACACCCCCATCTCGGAGGTGCCGCGAGAAAAGCTCAACCACTGCTTCCCCTGGAATGTTTTTTATTTGCAAAGCGTGGAGTACCGTCCCCAGGCCATCATCTGCCGCGGCAATTTGCGGGCGGATCCCACGGAAGCCTATGAGCGGGTGCAGCGCAATGTAGAAAACACTTTTGGCAAACGCTTCTTGGTGGTGCTGCAGGAGGGGTTTGCCGGCAAGCCTTTTTTTGCCTTGGTGCCCAACCCGGCGGCACGGCGCTCCCTAACCCGTCAGCAGGAGTGGCCTCTGCTGGCGCTGGGGCTGCTGCTGTTTACCTTTTGGACGACTCTCACTGCCGGGGCCCAGGCGGCTGGGGTCGGCCCTGACCGGCTGCTGCATCTCCCGTCTCTGCTGAAGGGGTTGCCCTACGCAGTTGGGATCCTGGCCATTCTGGGATCCCATGAGGGGATCCGCTACTGGGTGGCCCGCCGCCACGGCATCAAAACCTCGCTGCCCTATTTCATCCCGGTGCCCTTTGTGTTGGGAACTTTCGGGGCTTTCATCGAGCTGAAAGAGCCGGTGCCCAACCGCAAGGTGTTGTTTGATATTGCCATTGCCGGGCCGCTGGCGGGCAGCCTGGTTGCTTTGGCGATGTTGCTGCTGGGGCTGTCCTTTTCGGCGCCTGGGGATCCGCCGGCGGTGCCGGAGGGGCAGCCCACCCCAATTAGCTTCCATCGCATCGACCCACGCCTCTCGGTGCTGCTGGCGATCTTGGCGCGTATGGTGCTGGGGGATCAGTTGCAGCCGGGCCAGGTGATCGATCTGCACCCGCTGGCCTTTGCCGGCTGGCTGGGCCTGGTGGTGATCGCGTTTAACCTGGTGCCGGTGGGCCAACTGGATGGGGGGCACATTGTCCACGCGGTGTACGGGCAGCAGATGGGAGCCAATGTGGGCCGGGTAGCTCGCTGGCTGGTGCTGCTGTTGGCTTTGACGGTGCAGCCCTGGCTACTCTTGTGGGCGCTGCTGCTGTTTGTCATCTCCAGCGCCGACGAGCCGGCCCTCAACGACGTCACGGAGCTGGACGAGGGGCGGGATCTGCTGGGGCTGGGGATGCTGACGCTGCTGGTGCTGATCCTGCTGCCGGTGCCGCCCTTTTTGCAAAGCTGGCTGGCCTTGGCCTAGTTCGGGGTAGGATCCAAACCACGTCCAACCAGCTCAGCCCAAGCCATGCAAGCGGGTTTAATTGTCCAGAAGTACGGCGGCACCTCCGTCGGCTCCATCGAGCGCATCCAAGCCGTGGCCCAGCGGGTGGCCCACACGGTGGATCGGGGGCAGCGGGTGGTGGTGGTGGTCTCGGCCATGGGGGACGAAACCGACCGCCTCGTGGAGCTGGGGGAGCAGATCTTGCAGGGATCCCCGACCACACCGGCCCAGTGGCGGGAGTGGGACATGCTCCTTTCCACGGGCGAGCAGGTAAGCATTGCCCTGCTGGCCTTGGCGCTGCAGCGCTTGGGCTATCCTGCCGTTTCGCTGACGGCGGCTCAGGTAGGGATTGTTACCACCCGGGATCACGGGCGGGCCCGCATTTTGCACATCCACACCGACCGCCTCTGGCAACACCTAGAGCGGGGAGAGGTGGTGGTGGTGGCCGGGTTTCAGGGCATCACCAGCCCGGCGGAGCTGGAGATCACCACCCTGGGGCGGGGGGGATCGGACACCACAGCGGTGGCCTTGGCGGTGGCTTTGGGGGCAGAGCTGTGTGAGATCTACACCGATGTGCCGGGGATCTTTACCACCGACCCGCGCAAGGTACCCGAGGCCAGGCTGTTGCCGGAGATTACCGCCGACGAGATGCTGGAGCTGGCCAGCCTGGGGGCGCAGGTGCTCCACCCCCGCTCGGTGGAGATTGCCCGCAACTACGGCGTCAAGCTGCGGGTGCGCTCCAGCCTGGAACCGTTGCAGGCGGGATCCGAGGGCACCCTCATTCTTGCTCCCCCTCCCCGTCCTCGCCCCGCCGACAGCAGCATTGAGCTGGGCCAGGCAGTGGATACGCTGGAGCTGGATCGGGATCAGGCCAAGTTGGTGCTGGTGGGAGTGCCGGATCGCCCGGGCATTGCCGCGCAACTGTTCCAGGAAATTGCGGCAGCCGGGATCAATGTCGATTTAATCCTGCAGTCGCTCCACCTCAGTGCAGCCGAGGGATCCCCTATCAACGACATTGCTTTTACCGTCAGCCGGGCGCAGGCGGCCCAGGCGGCAGCCGTGGCGCGGCAGGTGGGCCAGGAGCTGGGGTGTAGGGAAGTCATCGTCGATGAGGCGGTGGCCAAAGTCAGCATTGCCGGGGTGGGGATGATGGGCCGCCCGGGCATTGCCGCCCAGATGTTCCAGGTGCTGGCAGAAGCTGGGATCAATCTCCAAATGATCTCCATGTCGGAGATCAAGGTGAGCTGTGTGGTGGCTGACGAGCGGGCCGGGGAGGCCGCCCTGGCGCTGGGGGAAGCGTTCCAGGTGATCCCCCATTTGCATCGGGTCAAGGCAGCCCCTTGCGGGGATCCCCGCCCAAGCGACCACCCGGTGCGCGGCGTTGCCCTGGATTTGAAGCAGTCGCGGCTGGGCCTGCGCAAGGTGCCGGATCGCCCGGGGACGGCTGCCCATCTGTTTGGACGCCTGGCCGCTGCCGGTATCATCGTCGACACCATCATCCAAAGCCAGCGGGGCTACCACAACGGGATCCCCAGCACCGACATCGCCTTTACGGTGCCTCAGGATCAGGCCAGGGCGGCTGAGGCCGTGTGCCGGCAGGTGGCCGAGGAGCTGCAGGCGGCGGGGGTCGAGACCGACCACGACATTGCCAAAGTCAGCATCGTCGGTGCCGGGATGGAAACATATCCCGGCGTGGCTGCCCGTTTGTTCAAGGCTCTGGCCGACGCCGGGATCAACATTGAGATGATCGGCACCTCAGAGATTAAGGTGAGCTGCGTGGTGCGGCGGGAGCAGGGGGTGCGTGCCCTCCAGGCCGCCCACCGTGCCTTCGGGCTGGATCGACCCTAGTCCACCTTGGCCGCTAGCAAGAGAGGAAAGTGGTGGGCGTTGGGGGCGTGCATGGCCTGGATCCCCAGATTGGCGCGGTTGATCAAATCGGCGTAGGTGGGGATGAACCGGCCCTGGCTGTCCAGGAGGGACTGGTTAAAGTTAAAGCCGTTGAGGTTAAAGGCCATCATCCCAATGCCGATGGCTGCCGCCCAAATCCCTACGGTGGGCAGAGCCGCCATCCAGAAGTGGACGGAACGGCTGTTGCGCCAGCCAAGGCCGGGGATCCCCAGCCGCCCCAAGAAGGCGTAGTGGCCGGCCAGGAAGTTGTAGGTAACTTCTTCTTGGCCAAAGCGGTAGCCAGCATTGGCCGACTCCTCCTCCGAGGTCTCCCGGATCAGGCTGGAGATCACCAGCGAGCCGTGCAGAGACGCCAGCAGGGCGCCGCCAAACACCCCCGCCACCCCCAGCCAACTGGTGGGGTGCATCAAGATGTTGTGTTCCGCCTGGAAGGCCAGCATGAAGTGGAAGGTGCCGGCAATGCCCAGCGGCAGCCCCTCCGAAAAGCTGCCCTGGCCGATGGGATAGACCAAGAGCACCGCCGTCGCAGCCGCCGCTGGGGCGGAGAAAGCCACCGCAATCCAGGGGCGCATGCCCAGCCGGTAGCTCAGCTCCCACTGCCGGCCCAAATAGCACCAGATGCCGATTAAAAAGTGGAGCACGATGAGCTGGTAGGGGCCGCCGTTGTAGAGCCACTCCTCCAAAGAGGCAGCTTCCCAGATGGGGTAAAAGTGCAGGGCAATGGCGGCTGAGGTGGGCACCACCGCCGCAGAAATGAGGTTATTGCCCCCCAACAAAGAGCCGATCACCGGCTCGCGGATCCCGTCCACATCCACCGGCGGAGCGGCAATAAAAGCGATAACAAAACAGAAGACCGCCGCCAACAACGTCGGGATCATCAATACGCCAAACCAGCCGATATACAGCCGATTTTCGGTGCTGGTGATCCATTGACAAAAACTTTCCCAACTCCAGAGCCGCCGCGCGGCCGCGGAGCGACGAATGACCGTACTCATAGGCCAACTCCTAGAAAATTTCACCAAAGCCCCTCTCTCTTGGGCTTGCCAAGCCGACGTCAGGAGAGCGCCCGACAAGGCCTGGCCTGAGGGAGCTTTCTTCCAAACTAGACAGTTTTCGGGATGCCGGCAGGGATCCCTAACTTGCGCAGCCAGAATGTGAAACAAATTGATTTATCGATACAAATAGGCAAATCAGTGTTGCGATTTTGATGCATTGGTCTCAGCTTTTCCTGGGCAGCCAAAGCCACTTTCGCCAACCGAGAACTTCAGAGTTTCTTAAGGTTAAGGTCTTAAGAATTTCTTCAGAAAGGCAACCCAAGAAGGCTGAGATCTATCGTCCCATTTCGGCGTGAAACTCCTGCAGCGACTTCACCCCCAGGGATCCCGACTGCAGAGCGCGGATGGCGGCAGCGGTGGCTCTGGCCCCGGCCAGGGTGGTGACCAAGGGGATCTTGTAGGCCAGGGCAGTGCGGCGGATCTTTTGGCCATCTTGCTGCGCCTCGACACCGGAAGGGGTGTTGACGATGAGCTGAATCTGGCGGTTTTTGATGGCGTCGATGACGTGGGGCCGGCCCTCGTGCAGCTTGAGCACCTTCTCGACCGGGATCCCGTGCTCGGCCAGCACTTTTTGGGTGCCGGCAGTGGCCAGCAGGCGAAAGCCCAGCTGGACAAACTCTTGGGCCACCGGGATCACCGCCTGCTTGTCGCGGTCGCTGACGCTGATGAACACCGTGCCCTCTAGGGGCAGGTCCTGGCCGGCAGCCAGTTGCGCTTTGGCAAAGGCGCGGCCAAAGTCCGTATCAATCCCCATCACCTCACCAGTAGAGCGCATCTCTGGCCCCAGCAGGGCGTCGCTACCGGGGAACTTGTGAAACGGCAGCACTGCCTCCTTGACCGCCACGTAGGGTGGGATCACCTCCTGGGTAAAGCCCAGCTCCGCCAGGGTTTTGCCGCTCATCACCTGGGCGGCGTAGCCGGCCAGGGGGTGGCCGATGGCCTTGCTGACAAACGGCACGGTGCGGGAAGCGCGCGGGTTGGCTTCCAGAACGTAAACCTGCTCCTTCTGGACGGCGTATTGGACGTTAATGAGCCCCACCACCTTGAGAGCTTGGGCCAACTTCACCGTCCAGTCGCGGATCACCTGCAGCACAGCAGGGCTGAGAGTGCGGCTGGGCAAGACACAGGCGGAGTCGCCCGAGTGGATCCCGGCCTGCTCAATGTGCTCCAGGATGCCGCCGATGGTTACAGCCCCGGTGTGGTCGGCAATGGCATCCACATCCACCTCCACCGCGTCTTCCAGAAACTGGTCCACCAGCACGGGACGGTCGGGATCCACCGCCACGGCTAGCTGCATGTAGCGCCGCAGGTCTTGATCCGAGTAGACAATCTCCATGGCCCGTCCCCCCAGCACATAGCTGGGCCGCACCACCACCGGGTAGCCGATGCGGCGGGCAATCTCCAGGCTTTCTTCCACGCTGCGGGCAATGCCGTGGGCCGGCTGGCGGATCCCCAATTCCTGGAGCAGGCGCCCAAAGCGGCCGCGATCCTCGGCTATGTCGATGGAGTCAGGAGAGGTGCCCCAGATGGGGGCCTGGGCTGCTGCCAGCCCCTGGGCCAGCTTCAGGGGGGTTTGGCCGCCAAACTGCACGATTAGGCCCAGCGGCTGCTCCGCTTCTACCAGGTTCATCACTTCCTCATGGGTCAGGGGCTCGAAGTAGAGGCGATCAGCGGTGTCGTAGTCGGTGGAAACGGTCTCGGGGTTGGAGTTGACCATGATGGTCTCATAGCCAAGGCGTCTGAGAGCAAAGACGGCATGACAGCAGCAGTAGTCGAACTCAATCCCCTGGCCGATGCGGTTGGGACCGCCCCCCAGGATCATCACCTTTGGCTTGGCGGTGGGGAAGGTCTCGGACTCGCTCTCGTAGGTGGAGTACTGGTAGGGGGTAGCGGCCTCGAACTCGGCGGCGCAGGTGTCCACCGTCTTGTAGGTGGGGATCACCCCCAAGCTCTGGCGACGGGCCCGCACCTGGGCTTCCCTGGAGCCGGTCAGGTGGGCGATCTGCCGGTCGCTGAAGCCCATTTGCTTAAGGTGGCGCAGATCCTCAGCACTCAGGGATCCCAATTCCCGCCCCTTGAGGACCTGCTCCACCTCCACCAGCTCCTGCAGCTTGTCGATAAACCAGGGATCGATGTGGGTAAGCTGAGCAATTTCCTGAACGGAAAAGCCCATGAGCAGAGCCGTGCGGATGGTCAAGAGGCGCAAGGGGTTGGGGGTGCGCAGGTTGGCCCGCACCTCCTCTGGGGTGGGGAAGACTTCAGGCCGGTCGCTGCCAAAGCCGGGGCGGTCGATCTCCAGGGATCGCAAGGCCTTCTGGATGGACTCCTGGAAGGTGCGGCCAATGGCCATCGCCTCCCCCACCGACTTCATCTGCGTGGTCAAAACCGGCTCCGAGCCGGGAAACTTCTCAAAGGCAAAGCGGGGGATCTTGGTGACCACATAGTCAAGGGTGGGCTCGAAGCTGGCCGGGGTTTTGCGGGTGATGTCGTTGGGGAGCTCCGGCAGCGTGTAGCCTACGGCCAGCTTGGCGGCGATCTTGGCAATGGGAAACCCGGTGGCCTTGCTGGCCAAAGCAGAAGAGCGGGAAACCCGCGGGTTCATCTCGATCACCCGCACCTCGCCGTTGGCGGGGTTGACGGCAAACTGCACGTTGGATCCCCCCGTTTCCACCCCAATCTCGCGCATGATGGCGATGGCGTAGTCGCGCAGTCGCTGGTACTCCTTGTCGGTGAGGGTCTGGGCCGGGGCCACGGTGATGGAGTCGCCAGTGTGAACCCCCATGGGGTCGATGTTTTCAATCGAGCAGATGATCACCACGTTGTCCGCCAGATCCCGCATCACCTCCAACTCAAACTCCTTCCAGCCGATCACCGACTCCTCCACCAGGATCTGAGAGACCGGGCTGGCCTCCAGGCCGGCGGCGCAGATCTCTTCAAATTCTTCTTGGTTGTAGGCCACCCCTCCCCCTGTGCCCCCCAGGGTATAGGCGGGGCGGATGATGAGGGGATAGCCGATCTCGTGAGCGATCTGCTTGGCTTCGGCCAGGCTGCGGGCCAGCCCCGAGCGCGGCACCGCCAGGCCAAGCCGCTGCATCGCCTGCTTAAACAGCTCCCGATCCTCGGCTTTTTCGATGGCCTCCCGCTTGGCCCCGATCAGCTCCACCCCGTACTGGTCCAAGATCCCGCGCCGGGCCAGCTCCACCGCTACATTGAGAGCTGTCTGTCCCCCCATGGTGGGAAGGAGGGCATCAGGGCGCTCCCGCTCGATGATCTGGGCCACAAAGTCTGCCGTCACCGGCTCGATGTAGACGCGATCCGCCATACTGGGATCCGTCATGATGGTGGCCGGGTTGGAGTTGACCAAGATCACCTCGTAGCCCTCTTCTCGCAGGGCTTTGCAGGCTTGGGTGCCGGAGTAGTCGAACTCGCAGGCTTGGCCAATGACGATCGGCCCCGCTCCGATGAGCAAGATCTTGTGAATGTCGGTACGGCGCGGCATAGGGATCCCAGGGGTGGCAGGGTCAGCCTTCTATTGTAGAGGTCGCCTGCAGGTCAAGTTGCTCAACGGACAGGGAAACGTCCTGCTGTCAACGCTATCTTTGCGGCAAAGCCATCCATGGATCTGCCGATCGAGGAGACGCTCTACGGCCACTCCAATTGTTCGCAACGTTGATGGGGCCATTGTCAAAGTTCTGAAAGAAAGGGCTAGGCCTCACGGTGGGAGTGCAGAAGCCGAACATCGCAAAATCCTCAAGCAAGTCTTACTCCAACTTGCAAAAAAGTCCTTTGCCAAGTGCTCGGATCGATCCCAAACATTGGTGAAGATTCGGACTTCGAGCGGATGCAAGAAGATAACACCGCCCACGATGTATTGCCTTGACACGAGCGTTATCAACCCGTTCGAGCCTTCATAACAAGCCGCGGTAGCGAATAAAAATTAAAATCGCCGCCCAGGATCCCAGCGCCACCTTGATGGCCACCAAAATGTTGAGGATTGGGATCCAGCCGCCGCTAAAAAGTGCCCCCAGCTCGCCCTTGGGTAGTTCCCAACCGGCCAGGGCGATTACAGCCACCCCGATAAACGTCACCACCGACAGCTTCTCCCACATCGCGGCTTGCCACCGCTTGTAGATGGCCTCCATCCAGGTCGAAGAGGCGGTGATCGCCACCAAGCCAATCGCCGTTCCTCCCGCCACGCCGGCAGCAAACCCCCCGCCCGGCGTCAGGTGACCCCGAATGGCCAGCTCCACCCCAATCAGAGCGGAGATGGTGGCCCCCACCCGCGCCAACACAATTGAGGGAATATCGGTAAACTGAGCTACATTGGCCGTCGGTCGCTCATCCGCCAGCAGGTACTGCGCGCCCAGAATGGCCGTAGAAAACACGACGACTTCAAAGACGGTGTCGTAAAGGCGGTTGCGCAGGATCAAGCCCGTCACCGTATTGGGCACGCCGCTTTCTCCGGCCAGAACCGCCACAGGCTCAAAGGCAGGAGAAACAGCTCCCGCGTCGGCAACCATGAGCTGCAAGGCTGCCAGCAGCGCCGCCACCCCGTACAACCACCTCATGGCAGGAGGACCTCAGAAAGCAGGGCTTGTTGCGTCAAGATGGCCTGCAGGCGGGGCACGCGCGTTACCAAGCGATACTCTGCCACCTCCTCATCGGGCTCAAGGGCAATGGTGTGCACCTCCCGGCTGTGAAGGGCAGCCAACAACGCCTCTGCACTTCCATAGACGGCCAACTCCAGACGCATGTGGTACTGCTGTAGCCCTTGGCGCATCTGCTGTAACAACTGCTGTGCTGCTGAGGTCCTGGCCGCCAACAGAGGACTGTCTTCGAGAACGCCCAAGCGCATACTCAACGAGGAACGCACCGCGATGGCATAGAGCGTAATCGACAGCATGGTGCCCACCAGCGCCTCAGTAAGCGCCACATCCGCCGCCCCAAACAAGGCATAGATCAGAGCAGCGATGGATCCCAGAATGCCGCGCATCACCAAGGCATGATAGGGATTGGTCTGGGTCACCACCAAGGCAGCCGTCAAGGGCAACAGCAGGGCGATCACCAGCAACAAAGTCTCTTCCATCCTGTCCTCCTATAGGGACTTGCGCTGCGAGCAAAAGGCCAGCACATAGCCCAAGATGGTGTTCCAAATGGCCAAGGAAATCAGGGCCAACACCAGCAGAGGCCACTCCCTTGGGATCCGCAGCAACAGCCCCAGCATGATGCTCATGGATCCCAGCGTGTCCGACACCGAAAGGCCGTGCAGCTTAAACAAAATCGAGCGATCCCCAAGGAGCGGCGCTGTTCCCCACAGCCAAAACAGCACCCCGATCCCAAACAGAAGATAGCTGAGAGCCTCCACCAAAACTTCCATGTTGATTCCCCTTAAAGCATTTCCAAGCGCTTGAGCACGTGGGCCAGCAGCATTAGGGCTGCATTGCCCACCGACAAAATCAAGACCCCCACAATCCCGATCATCCAGTCATCCCGCACCACAGATACCACCAAAACCAGGATGGCCGTCTTGGTCGATAAGCTGGCAAAAGCCAGCATCGTCTGCCAAATATCCTCCTTCAGCCAGGCGGCATACAGCGGCAGGCATAGGGTCAAAGTCAGCAGAAACAGCAGTAGATTCACGCCTCCTCCCGCGGCTTGAGCAGATGCACCTCGTAGGTGCCTTGGGCATCGCAATTGAGCACAATGGTTTTGGGCGTAAAAGTAATCAAAAAGATGTCGAGAAACACTAGTCCCGCCGAACGATTGGGGAGAGTTTGTTTGTATACAACCTCCTCTACGGTGTGGGGTCTGAGGATCATCTCAAAGGCCTCCCAGTAAGCTTTCGGAACGGCGAAAACGATCTCCCTGAGCACCCGCCCCCAATCCCGCCACCGCACCGGCGCAGAGGCCTGCCGAGGCAGCAGCAGCGTCGCCGCCACCCCGATGGCCACATTGTCCCAACTCAGATTACCCGTCAGCAAAAACCAAATCAAAAGCCGCAGGCCAATTTCCAGCAAGCCCAACTCAGGGTAGCGCCACATGGTTCACTCCACTTAGCAGAATCCAGGCCAGCACCAACACCACGCTCAAGCCGCCCACCACTGCCTCTAGCCCTTCATCCAGACGCCATCCCTTCACAGGAATTCGCTCCCAAAACCAGCCCAGCGGGATCCCGAGGCCCAAGCTAAGGAACGCCTTGATGAGATTATCGACGTCATAGGCCGCTGGCAGCCAGAACCAGAGCAAGCCCCCGCCCCAAAGGACTAGGGCCACCTTGTCTGGCCAACCGGCTGCCGGGGTAGTGTCCCCGTTTGTTTGAGAAGGAAAAGCTCGCAGCACCCGCACGGCTATGCAGGTGGTGCCGACAGTAACCCCCACCAGCAGCCACTCGTGCCAGGGATCCAGAGCTGACAAGCTAAGGGCCTTGGCTGCATAGCCCAAAGTGCCGGGCACCCCCGCCAGCGAGGCCGTCCCCAAGATCAGCAGCGACCAGCGCCAGCGATTGGTTATCGCAGCCCCGACAAACAACAAGGGCTTCGCCAGCCCATGGGCCAGGCCGTACAAACCCGCCCACTGGGGTGCAGCGATGACAAATCCCATCTGCGACACCGAGCTCCAGGCCAAAAGGCGCTGGGGCGTGCTGGCCATCAAAGCCAGAAGGATCCCAAAGACCGCCGCGCCTGCGCTGAAGTAGGGCAGCCCCTGCGCCAAGACGGGCGAGAACTCGCTGCAGCGCACAAGGGCCATGGCGCCTGCTTTTGTAGTAAAACCGCTGAGCACCGCCGCAATGACAGGATCGGCAGTGGCGTAGGTGAGGGGCAGCCACAGGCCGGCGACGAAGACTGCCCCCTTGGCCAGAAGGCCAACGGCAATCAAGGCAAGAGCCGTGGGGTCGGCCAGGGCCAAGCCGCTCATCGCCAGGGATCCGGTGCGCACATAGACCAGCATGGATCCCACCAGGTAGAGGAGCATGGCCACATTGCTCATGAACAGGTAGCGCAGCCCCACCCAGAGCTGACGGTCGCGAGAGCGGTGCGGGGCGCTTTCCCCCAGGATCGGCTGGGACTCTGCTCGGCGACTGTAGGTGAGCAGCAAAAACACGCCGATGCTGAGCACCTCCAGGGCCACATAGACGCTGATCAGGTCAGCGCTGATGACGACGGCGTTGGCGCTGCCGTGGACGATCAGCAACTGCATGGCCAGAAAGCGGCTGCCCACAAAGCGCCGATCCAAATACAGGGCCACCCCAAGGGTGACCAGGCCATGGGCCAGGAGCATGGCCGCGGCGTTGCCATCGATCCGCAACGTCACCCCGAAGTGATCCAGCAACTGGAGCTCCAACGGCGCAGCAGTTGCCCCTGGCAGGCCTCCCTGCTGCACTGCGTAGGCTATCGTCAGTCCAGCCATGATGACCAGGCTGGGACGGGTCAAAGCCGGCAGCAAGTAGGTGGCAAAGGCCAGCCAAAAGGGCAGTGCCACCCAGACCAACGTCAGTTCGGTCGTCAGCTCAGTCATCAGCTACCGCCTGCTCAATACTCTCCACTTCCAAGGTGGGATGATCGCGGGACAGCTTCATCACCCCCACCAACATCAGGGCTTGTACCGACAGGCCGATGACGATGGCCGTGAGGATGATTCCTTGCGGAACCGGGTCGGCATAGTCCACCTGGCGCCAGGGCTTGTAGATGGGAGTGAACACGCCGGTGCGGGCGGCCCAAATGACAAAAAAGGCGATGACCCCGGTGCTCATCACATCCATGGCCAAGATTTTCATGATCAGATTGCGCTTGACCACCACTCCCCAAAAGCCCAGCAGGATCGTAAGGATAATTGCAGCGTGTGCCATGGGTACCTTGCCGTTTGAGCCTCGATGGTGATTTTCCATTCAGCTAGAAGCCGCAGGAGCCCTGCTCCGTACCCCCCTATATCCCCCCCGTATACGGGGGGACTGGGGGGCCGGGGGCCGGGCCGGTCAGTGACGGGAGAAATGCGGTCTGTTGATGTACCATCACAGCATGACTCAAGTCCTGACCATCTCCTGCAAGCTCAAGGTATCTAATTCCCAAGCCGCCAAGCTGGATGCGACTCTGGACGCCTTTGTGCAGGCCTTGAACTGGGTCAACCAAAACACGCCGGAGAAGATCCTCAACGCCCTTAAGCTCCAATCTCTGGGTTACCGCGACATCCGTGCCCGCTTTGGCCTATCCAGCAACCTGGCACAACAGGTATGCAGATGGGTGGTATCTGCCCGCAAGACTGCCAGCCAGAAAAAACCGTCCGGTCAAAGCCTTCAAGGCGGGCTTCGTGACCTACGCTGCCCGCATCTTCTCCTTCCGAGCGAAAGACTGGACAGTATCGCTCACCACCGTTGAGGGGCGGGAACGGTTGGAGCTGTCCATCGGCAACTATCAACGAGGGATGCTGGCCGGCACCAATCCCCAATCGGCCACGGTGGTCAAACGCAAAGAGGGTTCTTACTCCATCCAGATTTGTGTGGAGCATGACCTGCCGGAGCCGCAAAACACCGCCAAGGTCATGGGGGTGGACTTGGGTAGAAAAGACATTGCACACACCTCAGAGGGGGATAACTGGCATGGACAGCCGTTGAACCAGGTCAGAGACCACTACTTCTGGTTGAGAGCGATCCTCCAACAAAAAGCCAGTCAGGGCAGACGCAGTTCACGGCGGAGATGTCGGGAACTGCTGCAACGGCTGTCTGGTCAGGAGAGACGCTTGCAAACCTGGGTCAATCCCTGCATCTCCAAGGCTATTGTTTCCAGGGCAAAGGCGACCGATAGCACGATTGCCTGGGCAGACCTCACTGGAATCAGAGAGCGTGTCAACTCACAGCCGCGCAACAAAACCGAGCGTCGGCGGTCCAATAGTTGGGCGTTCTATCAACTGAGGCAGTTTGTGTACTACAAGGCGCTGCGGGCTGGGGTGAAGGTTGTGGTGGGACGCAGACTACAACGGAGCGTTAGCATCAGCGAAGCGTAGCGCCTATGTCATTGCACTTTTGGGGGCTGCTGTAAACCAGCCGCCCTACATCCCCCCGTATACGGGGGGAAGGGGGGCGGTCGGAGTCGGGTAGTTTACTATCCAACTTCCGCAGCCGCAGCAGCCAGATGGCGACATCTCGTCCGAGGGATCCGCCCAGACGCAGCCGGGATCCCCAGGGCTGAGGCTCGAGGTCGCTGAAAATAAGCTGGAAACACACTGGGCCGTTTCCGGTCTTCGCCCCGCTTCCCTAAGCCCCCTCTGGATATGGAGAGAGCTCTTGTACGCTGCCTTGGGATGGAATAGCTTCATGGAGTTGGCGTAATGGCCGTCAATTTGCATTAGGACTATATTGCAGTCGGCTATCATGAAGCCAAAACTGTTCTTGTCGGATGGATTAGTCTCGTTCGACGATCTGCAGCGATGCCCAGTTCTGCTGAGTCTCTGTCCTCTCCGCTTCCCCAAGGCGAGGCCCTCAAGCCCTCGGTGGTGGCGGCGCGGGAGCCTTTTTTGGGGCTGCTGAGGGATCTGGCACGGGCTTACCAAGCCTTTGAAAATTACGCCGGCGCTCACATTCGGCAGATGGGGCTGACTGCCCCCCAATTTGACGTGTTGGTAACCCTCGGCAACACCCCCGGCCTGACGATGAATGTCCTGGCCCAGAAGACACTGGTTACCAAGGGGACGCTGACCGGGATCGTGGATCGCCTGGAGCAGAAGGGGTTGGTGCGCCGCGAGGTACCCCCAGAAAACCGCCGCTGCTTCAAGATCGTGCTTACCGAAGAGGGGGAAAAACTGTTTGAGCAGGTTTTCCCGGCCCATGTGGCCTACCTAAAGGAGCGCTTTCAGAAGTTGGATCCAGAAGAGATGGCCCAGATCCAGGCTTGCCTGAAAAAGCTGCAGTCTATTTTCCATCTCCCTCGGGGGCAGACCCAGGATTGTTGAGGAGGCCTCTTACCCCAAGACCCAGAGCATCAAGACGACGCCCAGGGTAACGGCGGCAAAGAGGGCGTAGCTAATCCGGCGCAGCGGCTGCAGTTGCATGGCATGTAGATCCTTAAGCCAGCCCAGCCCCAGCGATTCCACAAAGCGATCCAGCACGGCCTGCATGGGGTAGGCGTAAACGGATCCCTGTTCTTTGAAGTTCACCAGCAGGACCAGCAGCGTGGCGTAGCCCCAGAGGAGGCCCCAGAGCACAGCACTCAACCCGATCAAGATGGGCTCAAGCATCGAGCTTCCTTGGCCTTCGGTAGGCGTGACCCCCGCTTCCTCAGTGTGACGAAGTTTTGCAAGATGGAAGGGTTGGATCCCATTTTCAGGCTCTTTTCTGCTTGAAGCCACATCCAGGCCTGCTTTTTAGGACAGGGGAAGGAGGGTTGTCCAACGCAAAAGATGGCAGACTAGGGTTACCTGCCCCACCTCTTCTGGACGAGTCCCTATGAGCTCTCGCTACCTGCTGCTCCCCGCCGAGCCCAAATCGGTCGGTATTGCCTATCTCCTCTGGGCGCTGGGCATATTCGGCATCTGCGGTGTCCATCGCCTCTACTTGGGCAAGACTGTGACGGGCCTTCTCTGGCTTTTGACCTTTGGGCTCTTGGGCTTTGGCCAGTTGATCGACCTGTTTCTGATCCCAGGCATGGTGGACGACCACAACTTCAAGCTGGCCGTCTTGCAGGGGATCCGCCCCTCTCCGGCTCCCGCCAAGGGGGTCTCGGCGCCGCCTCAGCCTTTGAAGGGTCAGGCTTTGATGCGGGAGATCCTGCGGCTGGCGCAGCAGCGGCAGGGGATCCTCACCCTCTCGGAGATCGCCATCGAACTGCCTGCTGATTTTGACGAGATTGAAAAGGCGCTGCGAGAGCTGAGCCGCCGGGGCATTGCCTCCCCCGAGAACAACCTAACCACCGGCGCCGTGGAGTACCACTTCCCTCACCTGTTGCGCTCCCCTGGCGACCGACGCTCCCTCTGACAACGTCCTACTGGGATCCCAGGATGCCGCGCTGTTTGGCTAGCTGCATCGCCCGGCGAAAGGCCAGCAGCCCCAAGGCGAAGTAGAACACGCCGCTGGCCAGAGCCATGAGCAGCCGCAAGGGATCCAAACCCGCCTCCCGCACCATCACATCTCGCAGCAAGCCGGCCCCCGCCGTCATGGGCAGCATCTGCCCCAGCCACTTCAGGGATCCCGACCACTCTTCTGTGGGGGTGGCCAACAGAAACAGCAGGCCAAATTGGCTGAGGATCAACAGTTGTTGGATGCGCTTCCAAATCAAGGCGGCGGATCCCAGCAAAAACGAGAAGCCATAGGCCCCCAGCACCACGCTCGCCAACGGCAACAACAGGGTGGGGGGAAAGTGCAGCCGGCTGCCGGTAAGCAACAGGATGATCCCCAAGATAACGACAACGGTTGAAAAGCGCAGCACCAAGCTGGCGCAGGCCCGCGCCAAAAACAGGGTGGCCGCCGAAAAGGGCGAGAGCAACACCTGCTCCAAGGTGCCTGTCTGGGCTTCCACCTGCAGGTTGAGGGCAATGTCGTTGACCACAAAAATGACCAGCGTCCAGAGCACATAGCCAATCACCACCGCATCCAGCCGTTGTCCAAACTGCGAGGCCGGCCCCGCCACATACTGAGCGCCGGCAAAGAGGGCATAGAAGAAAAAAGTGGTGATCAGGATCCCGCCCAGGGCTTCTGCCGGATAGCGGATGTACTGGATCCAGGCCCGCTTCAGCTCGGCCCAAAATAGGTACAGCAGTGGCCTCATCCCTGCTCCCTTCTCCTTTTCAACAGCTTGAGGAAAATGTGGGTGAGATCCGCTTCCTCGCGCTTGATCCTGAGCAAGGGCAAGGGCTTGAGGATCTCCAGCACCTGATACAAAGTCTCCGAGGAGCCGCTGAAGCGCAGCTGATGGGATCCCAGGATCTCCACCCCTTGCTGGGCCAGGCGTTCCGCCCGGCTGGGATCCAGCTTCTGCTCCAACTCAATCCGGTAAGAGCCGGCGGCGCCGGCAAACTGCCGGATCATCTCCTGCGTGGGAGCTTGGGCAATAATTATCCCCCGCTCGATCACAGCCACTTGGTCTGAGAGCGCCTCGGCTATATCCAGTTGGTGGGTGGTGAGGAGAATGGCCCGACCTGAAGCGGCAATTTGGCGGATCAAGGATTTCACCGCTTGGGCGGCTTCTACATCCAACCCCAAGGTAGGCTCATCCAGCAACAGCAGAGCCGGCTGGTGCAGAAGGGCAACAGCAATGGCCACCTTCTGCTGCATACCCCGCGAAAGGGTTTGCACGGCAACATCCCGCTTCTCCCCCAGGCCAAAGGTCTCCAGCAGCTCTGCCCCCCGTTGGCGAGCCGTTCTGGGGGATAACCCCCGCAGCACGCCAAAGTACTCCAGGTTTTGCAAGGGGGTAAGCCGCCAGTAGAGGTTGCGATTGCCTTCCAGCACCGCTCCCACCTGGGCCAGCGCACCCGGATCGGCGTGGGGATCCCGCCCCAGGATGCGCACGCTGCCGGCATCGGGCTGGATCAGCCCGGCGATCATCTTGATGGTGGTGGTCTTGCCGGCCCCGTTGGGCCCCAGAAAAGCCAGGATCTCCCCTGCCGCAATCGCCAGGGAGACATCCACCACTGCCCGAACCTCCTTGCCCCCCTGCCGGTAGGTTTTCTGAAGGTGGTGGGCTTCTAGAACCTTCATGGGGCAAACACGAGGCAAAAGGGAGTGCAAAAGTTCCACCCGAGAAGGGCCGGCCATCCATCCCAGTTTCTCACGGCAGAGCCCAGCCCCCCCGCAGCCAGGACTAGGTGGCTGTTGGGATCCGGGCTTCCATCAGGGCCAAGCTCATTTTGTCCAGCCACTGCAAAAGGTTCTCCAGTTGCTGGGCCGCAGGCACCATTCCCAGGCCCCGCACCGTCACCTTGCCCGGCTGATAGACAAAGCGAGACTGCAAATGGGCCGGCAGGGCTTCCTTGAGGCGGTTCCAGGCCGGCTCCTCCATGGGGGTTTCCAAAAGCACATGCTCCTTGGCCGGCCTAATGCGGGAAAAGCCCAGCGTGCGGGCCAAAATCTTCAGCTCCATCACCCGCAGCAGCTCCTGGGTGGGCTTGGGCAAGGGGCCAAAGCGATCCTGCCATTCCTGGGCAATTTGCAACAGTTCGACCCGAGAGCCGGCAGCCGCCAATTGGCGATAGGCCTGCATCTTTTGATCTTCGTCAGGGATATAGCTCTGCGGGATCATGGCCGTTATATTGAGGTCAATTTGCGTGTCTTCCACCTGCGGGATCTCTTGGCCGCGAATTTCTCGAATCGCCTCTTGCAACATCTCCAAGTAGAGATCAAAGCCCACCGCGTTGAGTTGTCCGGATTGCTGAGTTCCCAAGAGGTTGCCAATGCCGCGAATTTCCATGTCCCGCAGCGCCAACTGATAGCCGGATCCCAGTTGGGTAAATTCCTGAATGGCCTGCAGGCGCTTGCGGGCCTCTTCGGTGAGGATGCCATCTTCTCGGTAGAACAGCCAAGCATGAGCTTGGATCCCGGCCCGGCCCACCCGTCCTCGCAATTGGTAAAGCTGAGCCAGACCAAACTCCTGGGCATTTTCGATCAAAATAGTGTTGACACGGGGAATATCTAAACCGGATTCAATAATGGTGGTGCAGACCAAGATATCGATTTCTCCGTTGTTAAAAGCTAGCATGGTCGCTTCCAGCTCCCCTTCCGGCATCTGCCCATGGGCAATGGCAATGCGGGCACCGGGCACCCATTCCCGCAATTTGGCGCTGGTCTCTTCGATCCCTTCAATGCGGTTGACCACATAAAAGACTTGCCCGCCGCGATCCAACTCTTGGCGGATAGCCGTGCGAATGACCTCAGGATTGTAGGGAGAAAGGTGAGTTTTAATCGGGCGCCGCGAGGGCGGGGGAGTCTGGATCAGGCTCATTTCCCTCAACCCCGACAAAGCCATGTACAGCGTGCGGGGAATGGGGGTAGCCGTAAGGGTGAGCACATCCACCTGGGTTTTGAGGAGTTTAATTTTCTCTTTTTGGTTGACGCCAAAGCGCTGTTCTTCGTCAATGACCAGAAGACCCAAATCGCGAAACTGCACATCCTTGCCCAAAAGTTGGTGGGTGCCCACAATGACATCGAGTTCGCCACTTTTGAGGCGGGCCAGGATCTCTTTTTTCTCTTCGGGAGTGCGGAAGCGGTTGAGCAGGCCCACTTGAATGGGGTAGGGGGCAAAGCGCTCTTTGAGGGTGTGGTAGTGCTGCTGAGTGAGAATGGTGGTTGGCGCCAAAAGGGCAACTTGTTTGCCGGCGGTTACGGCTTTGAAAATGGCGCGGATGGCCACTTCCGTTTTGCCAAAACCCACATCCCCGCACAGCAGCCGATCCATGGGGCGGGGAGACTCCATATCCCGCTTGATCTCCTGGACGGCGCGAATTTGATCCGGTGTTAGAGGATAGGGAAAAGACTCCTCAAACTCCTGTTGCCAAGGAGAATCGGGCGGGAAGGCATAGCCCTCCTGTTCGGCCCGTTTGGCGTAGAGCTGCAGCAGGTCAAGGGCCACTTTACGCAGGCTCTTTTTGACTTTTTGCTTGGTCTTTTCCCAGGTGCTGCCGGACATTTTGTGCAGTGCAGGGGGCCCATCTCCACTGGCCCGGTAGCGCGAGAGGGAGTTGACCTGGTCGGCAGCCACCCGCAACAAGCCATCGCTGTATTGAATGACCAGGTATTCTCGGGTTTCGCCGCCAATGGTGAGGCTTTCCAGCCGTAAGAACTGGCCGATGCCATGGGCCTTGTGGACAACAAAATCCCCCGGCTTGAGCAGGTTGGGATCCACCTGGCGGGAGCTGGCCTGGCGGCGCTTGCGCACATAGGTGGGGGTGGCCAGGCTGTGCTGGCCGAAAAACTCGCGGTCGGTGAGCACCACCCACCCCAGCGTGGGCAGGAGAAACCCCTCCAGATCTGCCAAGCCGGAGTACTTCAGGGCCACCGGCGTGTAGGACTGGAGCTGGCGTTCAATGGCTGGAAAATCTTTGGGGTTGGGCACGTACTGGGCCGGGCAGTCGTGTTCTTGCAGCAAGGCCACCGTGCGGGAGGGCTGGGCGGAGAGGATCCACACCCGCAACTGCTGCTTGCGGTACTCGCGCAGGGTTTTGGCCAGGGATCCAAACTGGTGGGGAGCGGCAGGGACAGGCCGGCTTTTGAGGTCAAGGGCCGCTTCAACCTCGCCGGCAGGGGCAAAAGCCCGGGCCAACAGGCGGGGGAAGGGATCCCAGTCGGGAGCCGCAAGATCAAAGGGACGGTGGAAGGGCACTAGAGCCGGCTCAGCAGCTTGGGCCAACTGCCACTGCTCCTGGGCGTGGTCTAGCCACTGCCGGCTGTGGGCCTGGCACTGCTCTGGCTCGTCGATCAGGATCAAGGTATTGGGATCCAAATAGCTCAGCAGGCTGGCCGGCGGATCGTAAAGTAGGCCAAGAAAGCGGCGCAAGCCCTCTGGGGGAGGGGACGACTGCTCCAACTGCTGCCGCAGACCCTGGGAAAGCTGATCGGCTTTTTCCTGCAGAGCCGGCCAGAGGATGGGTCCATAGCCGGTGGGGGTCAGCCAGACAGAGGGGATCCCGTCTTGAGAGCGCTGGCTCACCGGGTCAAACTCCCGCAGCCGCTCCAGTTCATTGCCAAACCACTCCAGGCGCACCGGCCATTCGCAGGCCACCGGGAAAATATCGAGAATATCGCCCCTTTGGCTCCACTGTCCCTCGCTTTCCACCAGGCTTACCCGCTGATAGCCCAGACGACTCAACTGCTGCCCCAACTGCTGCGGCGACAGCTCCGCGCCGGGTTCCAGCTTGAGGCAGAAGGACTGAAACACCTCTGGTGGGGGAAGGTGGGGTTGTAAGGCCCGCTCCGTAGCCACAATGGCCATGCCCTTTCTGCCCTGGAGACAGTCGGCCAGCACCTGAAATTGTCCCCACACCAACTCCGGCTCCAGGTCAAACAGCTCATAGGGGGAAGCCTCGGAGGTGGGATAAAGCTGCACGCTCTCCCAGCCCATGCCCTCCAGTTGGGCTGTCCAGCGGCCCGCCTCTTCCAGCGTGGCGGTAACCACCAATAGGGATCTTCCCTCCTGCTGGGCCAAAGCCGAGGCAACTAGCCCCTTCGCGATCCGACCTGCCCCCTGAATGGCAGCCCGCCGCCGCGATCTCAAGCGGGCGGCCAACTCTTGCATCGAGCCCGATCGGGCAAGAAAGTGCACCAGCGGGACAAACGACATTTTCCTCCCACACTGCCAACTCAAGCCGGGATCCCAATTCTGGCAGGCTCTGCGGCCAATTTGCATGACGTTACTCCCGCCTCTCCACCAGCCATTTCGGGAGCCCGGACGCGGATCCCTAGGCTGCCGAGTTTAGAACCCTGTTTATTCTGTAGTCTGCTTTACACGAAGAGAACCCCTCCTCTCAGGATCCTAAAGTTAACCTTTAGAATCGAGCAGCCCATCGATGGTCTTGGTCAAGATGCGATCTTAGAAGGAACAAAGAGGATAGCCTTCCCGGCCTCATTCAAATGGGTAGGGATGTCTGCAGCTGAGGAGATATCCCCCCTACATAGGGATGTGCCTGCACAAGCTGTAGCAGAGATTGTCGGGAAAAGTCGAATTCGCCCATCCAAACTTGGTGCCAATCATGTTTCTAGATACCCTTGCACTTTCTCGTCTCCAGTTTGCCCTCACGGCCATTTTTCACATGCTGTGGCCGGTTTTAACCACAGGAATGTCTATTTATCTTGTGGTTATTGAGGGGCTCTGGCTGAAGACTCGCAACCTCGATTACTATCGCCACGCCCGTTTTTGGTCGAAGATCTATGTGTTGAACTTTGGCATTGGCGTGGCCTCTGGCTTGCCGATGGCCTTTCAATTTGGCATGAACTGGGCCCCTTTTTCGGAAGCAGTGGGAGACTTTTTTGGAACCGTCCTGGGGTTTGAGGGCACAATGGCCTTTATGCTGGAGGCCAGCTTCCTGGGGATCATGCTTTTTGGCTGGGAGCGCGTGCCGCCGATCATTCACTGGATCTCGACAATCCTGGTGGCCTTCGGCGCCAATCTCTCCACTTTTTGGATCCTGACGGCCAACTCTTGGCTGCAGACGCCGGCAGGTGGGGTATTTGTCGATGGAAAATTTGTGGTGCGCGACTACCTGCAGGCCATTTTTAATCCCTTTATGCTCAACAGCTTTCTCCACATGTTCTTTGCCACCCTGGAGACTTCTTTGTTTGTGGTTGGTGGCATCAGTGCCTGGTACATCCTCAAGGGGCGGCATGGCGAGTTTTTTTCCCGTTCCCTCAAAGTGGTCCTGGCGATGGCTCTGGTGGTGGCCCCCTTGCAGGTGTTTATCGGCCACTTGAGCGCGGAGCAAGTGTATCGTTATCAACCGGCCAAGCTGGCGGCCATGGAGGCGCAGTGGGAGACGATCCCCGCCGGCGAGCGGGCGGATTGGAGCCTGTTGGCCTTGCCCAACGACCGAGAGGAGCGCAACGAGTGGGAGGTGAAGATCCCTGGTGCCCTGGGCTATCTGCTGGAGTTTAAGCCCAGGCTGGATCGACCGGTTTATGGTTTGAAGGCTTGGGAGCCGCAAAATCGTCCTCACCTGATTGGCCTGATCTACTACTCCTTTAGGACGATGGTGGCCATTGGCCTCTTTCTGGCCGGGCTTATGGGGGTTACCTTAATCCAGTGGCTGAGGGGCAAGCTGTCGGCGGAGGCCCTCTCCCAGCAGAAGTGGCTGATGTGGGCCTGGGTCTTCGCTGGCCCGCTGGGCTACATTGCCGTGGAGACCGGTTGGATCGTCCGCTGTGTGGGCCGGCAGCCCTGGATTGTGTACGAGCAACTGCGCACGGCGGAATCGGTTTCGCCGCTGCCGCCAGGAGAGGTGCTGTTTTCTTTGGTCGGCCTGAGCGCCTTGTACACGGTGTTTTTCGTGGCCGCTCTTTACTTTGGCAGCCGCATCATCCGCAAAGGGCCTAATCTGGAGCTGCCTGCCCCCGTTCCGGCAACCCAGCCGGTGATCGTGATCGAGCCTGCCAGCCACGAGCCGGATCGCCGGCCGGCGGAAGCTCGGTAGCGCCGCTGCCCAGGCGACATCGCAGTTGGGAACTGTCTCGAACTAGCCTGGCTAGAAATACCTAAAGCGGAGGGAAGGACCATGGAATCTTTCGAGCCTTTGCAGCAGTTTCTGCCTCAAGTCTGGTTTTTTATCCTCGGTCTATTCCTCTTTCTCTATGTTCTGCTCGATGGATTTGACCTGGGGGTTGGCATCCTTTCCCTGACGGCTTCCAGCGAGACGCGCCGCAGCATTCTCATGACCAGCTTGGGCAATGTTTGGGATGCCAACGAGACCTGGCTGGTGCTGATGGGGGGATCCCTGTTCGGGGCCTTCCCCCTCGCCTACGCCACCATTCTCAACGCCCTCTACCTGCCGCTGGTGATCATGGTGGTGGGCCTGATCTTGCGGGCCGTTTCCTTCGAGTTTCGGGAAAACGCCGACAACAAGCTGGTCTGGAACCTGGCCTTTGGGGTGGGTAGCTTTTTGGCGGCGCTGGGCCAGGGGTTTGCCCTGGGCAGCGTCTTCGAAGGGATCCGCGTTGATGAAGCCGGCCACTTTGCCGGCAGCCCCTGGGATTGGCTGACCTGGCGGACAGTGTTGGTGGCCCTCACCCTGATTCAGGGCTATGTCTTAGTTGGCTCGGCCTACTTAATTGTGAAGACCACGGGGGAACTCCAGAAAACCTACTACAAAACGGCAACCATCGCCACCTGGACAACGTTGCTGGGGGCAGTGTTTATCACCATCAGCACCCCCATCATGTCGGAGCAAGCGCGCTCCCAACTTTTCTCGCCTCCTCTTTTCTATATCTTTGCTGCCATCCCCGTTTTGGGGCTTTTGTTGGTGGCTCTGTTGCTGCGCAGCCTGCGCCGGCGAGAAGAAACTAGCGTGTTGGTTTATACCTTTCTCATCTTTGCCCTTTCTTTTATTGGCCTGGGGTTTATGGTTTTCCCCAACATTATTCCTCCCAGCGTCACCATCTACGAGGCAGCAGCTTCTCCCAGTTCGCTGGTGTTTATGCTTACCTTTATTGGCTTTTTGATCCCGGTTATCTTGTCCTACAACATCTACAACTATGTTGTGTTCCGGGGCAAAATTGTGGTGCAGGAAGCAGCAGCAGAAGAGGCCAAAGTTCCGGAAGCAGCTTAAAAGGTCTCAGCGCAATCCAATTGAAACCCCGCCGGACGTTTTGCCAGGCGGGGCAGGCTTTTATCTTGCAGCTCTGGGAAGCTAGACAGGGTTAACCGTCTCCAAGACTTCACTCCCGCTTAAGCCACTGCCGGATCTGCTCGGCAGCTACATCGCGACCTCCCAAGCCAAAAGCCAAGGCCACCGCGACGGCAATCGCGCCCAGCACCAAGCCAAAGGCCAGCACCACGATATCGGTGGCCACGCCCATCTGCTGCAAGGCCATGGCGCCGACAAAGACCAGGATGGCCGCCCGCGCCGCCTGCGCCAGCATTCCTGAGGAGGGGTTGCCGAGGCTCTTAATCATGGAATGGGCCAAATTGGATAGGTAAAGACCGATCCCAAACACTAAGGCGCCGATGAGCACCCGCCCGGAAATGACCAACAGCCCCTCCACGATGTCGGTCAAAGCAGCAAACTGCAGCAGCTCCACCGCCGGCACTGCCCCGAGCAAGACCACGCCCACCCAGACCACCAAGCCGGCAATCTCAGAGGGAGTGCGCCGCTTCACCAAGGTTGAGGGATCCCCTTCGGCGGCGGGAGCTTCAGGAGCAGGGGCCGAGGGCAAACCAAGGCCGGCAGCCAAGCGGTCGAAACCGATTGCCTGCAGCAACTGGGTCACCAAGCCAGCCAAAAACTGCCCCAGCCAGTAGAACACGGCCAGGATGAGAGCAGATCCTGCAATTCGGGGAATGGCCCGCAACACCTGCTCCAGCATCGCCACCGCTGGATCGGAGATGGCCCGGATTTCCAGGGCCTTGAGGGCGGCAATCACTGCCGGGATCAACACCAAGACGTAGGCCACTGTGCCCACCGTTTGGGCCAGCTGGGGAATGCCAAAGCGTGCCCCCAAGCGGTTAAACAAATTGGAAACGATCCCACGCACGATGAGAGCCAGAAACCAGCCCCCCACAGCGATGATGAGCGCTCCCAAAATGCGGGGTACCATCGACAGGATTTGATCCAGCAGGTTTTGCACCGGCTGCAGCGGCCCCTGTAGGTTCAGGGTATCCAGGATGATCGGCAGAAAGAACAGCAGAATCAGCCAGTAAAGGGCATTGCCCAAGGTTTCATTCAGTAGGAAAGGGGTGACCTCTGTACCTCCCTCTTGGCCGGTCGGGGTTCCTTCTACGCCTGCCTCACCGGCAGCGCTTTCCTGCTGTAGAGGCCGGGCCAACTGCTCATCGAGGTTGAAACGCCGCAGCCCCTGGATGACTGCCAGCCGGGCAACTGTAGCCACCGCCCAGCCCACAGCCAGCAGCACCAGCGCCCCACCCACCCGTGGCAGATAAACGAAGATTTCCCCCAAAAACCTGTTGAGCGGATCGGAGACAGCCTGAAGCTGTAGGGCATTCAGCGCCGCCACCAACACAAAAGCCAGGATGATCCAGTAAACAGCAGCAGCCACCCAGCGCTCAGTTTGCGGAGGCCTCTCGCCGGGCCTCTGGCCCATAATCCAAGCGGCCAAGCGGTTATCAAGCTGCGTCCGTTTGAGCAGCCCCCGAACGCTGAAAGCCACCACCGTGGCCACGATCCAACCCAGAATTAAGATGATAATCGCCGCCAGGAGATTGGGCATAAAGTCGATAAGCCTAGACCGAAGACTCACGAAAAAAGAGATGGTCTCATCCCCAATGGTGTTTCTCGAGGTGTCCATGACTGTCCTCACAGCTTGCAAATGCTCAGGATGCACAAATGATAAGAGTAGGTTAGCCTGAAGCGCTTTTTCAGGCAAGCTGGCCCGACAGGGGGGGGGAAAGCACGAATTTAAGCAGGAGTGCTGAATC
Source organism: Thermostichus sp. MS-CIW-15 (assembly GCF_054060575.1). Classification (NCBI taxonomy): domain Bacteria; kingdom Bacillati; phylum Cyanobacteriota; class Cyanophyceae; order Thermostichales; family Thermostichaceae; genus Thermostichus; species Thermostichus sp. MS-CIW-15. The sequence continues at coordinate 112,539 of NZ_JBSSDI010000005.1, forward strand.
TCGATGTAAAACTTTACGTTTATTCACATCAGCCTAGGAAATTGGCCGAGGCTCCAGGGGTGCCACTGAACAGGGGGGTCTGCTTAGGTTGTAGTATGTCTTGGCCTATCGTCAGATTGTCCGCAGCAATTTATCTAATTGCAATCTTAAATCGCAAAAGATGCTCCTAATTGGCTGTAGCCAAATTTTGCCTAAAAAAGTTACATCTGGCAGCTTGCGTCCAGGAGAAGAGGAAATCTGAATGATCTACAAAACCTACAAAATAACGACAAGTTCAGCCGGGCAGTTAAAGCTCTGTCGATATTGATCTTCTGTAGGATTGCCAGACTTGGCTGCCGGTTTGTCTAGGGATCTGGTTGCGAACTTCCACAAATTTTCAGTGTTGTTGCTTTTCTAGATTGGCTTTTTCCAATAGACCAGCGCATCTTCTCCGCTGTAATAGCCCTTGCGGCGTCCCAGCAATTGAAACCCTGCCGATTCGTAGAGGTGGATGGCGGCGTGGTTAGAGGCTCTGACCTCGAGCGTGGCCCAGCGACAGCCTGCGGCTCGAGCGTGATTGAACAGCTCCTCCAGGATCCTGCGGCCCAAGCCGCGCCGCCGATGGTCGGGATCCACCGCCAACGAGATAATGTGGGCTTCTTCTTCGATGCGCCAGAGGATGCCAAAGCCCACGAGCGCTTGGGTCGTTTGCGTCGCGAGGTCTGGAGAGGGAGGGGGGAACTCCGTTCGGCCCAAGCCACAGGAAGCGCCAGCGGCAGCCGGTTCCGCCACAACCCCGATCACCGTGCTGCTGGGTCTTTCCAGCTCCGCGCGATAGCCCTGTTCTCCCCAGTATCCGCCGTAGCAGCGGCGATCCAGCTCCAGCAATTGGGGCAGGGCGGTGAGGTCGAGCACCTGCAGCCGATAACTCGTACCGCTCATGGTGGTCTAGTCCCGCAATTCGCAGAACTCGGCCAGCAACAACTGCCCAAAGGGATCGTCATCGGGGGCGGCATAGGGCAGGGCTCGGCGGCTAAGGCTTAAGATCTGACCCCCCGATTGGGGATGGGGCTTGAGCTCGTAATCGATCCCTTCTTGGAAGCCGGCCTCTTGCAGGTAATCTTGGGCGGCTTTGAGGATCCCTGCTCGCAGTTGGGCTTTGACGGCAGGGGCCATGAGGTGGCGAACAAACCAGCGGGCGCTGTCGGGATCCACCTCGGCAAGGTATTGGAGAGCGGGAGTCAACACCGCGGAGCGCTCTTGGGGGGAGAGGCCGTTGACCTGCTGCGCTACCGCGGGCACATCCCGCCTTTGCATGGCCTGGATCAGGGTTTGGATGGCCGGAGAAAAAGAGGGATCCGACGCTTGGCTCATGGCTGCCAAAAGGATTCGAGGGTGCGGACAAGGGCCGCTGCTTCCGAAGGAGAGGGGGGGCTCGGCAGACAGACGGTAACATGGCCCAGCTTGCGCCCCGGGCGGGCAGGGGTTTTGTGGTACCAGTGCACCGTGGCATTGGGGATCGCAGCCAAGCGCTGCCGCTGCTCGGCATAGTCGCCGGTGGAGTGCTCGTAGCCCAAGAGGTTGACCATCACCGCCCCCCCACACTTGAGGGAAGGATCCCCCAAGGGCAGGCCGAGGATGGCCCGCAGATGCTGCTCAAATTGCGAGGTGTGGCAGGCTTCCAGGGTGTAGTGGCCGGAGTTGTGAACCCGCGGCGAGATTTCGTTGATCCAGATCCCGGCTTTGGGCTGGGGCGGCGGCACCCAGAACAGCTCGATGGCAAACACGCCCACCGCATCCAATTTTTCCATCACCTTGACCGCCAAATCCCGGATCTCGGCCTCAACAGAGGAAGGGATGCGGGCGGGCACCAAGACGTGGCGACAGACTTGGTTAACTTGAACCGTCTCCACCACGGGGTAGACCCGGATCTCCCCCGTCAGCCCTCGCGCCACCATCACCGCCAGCTCCCGCTCAAACGGGATCCACTCTTCAACCAGCAGCGGGATCCCGGCATACTCAGCCAGAGCCTGTTGCAAGGTTGCTGGGTCGGGCAGGATGCGGGTGCCCTGCCCATCGTAGCCCTGCCGCCGCCGCTTGAGCACCAAGGGAAAGCTCAGGCTAGGTAGATCTGCCGTCTCCGCAGGCCAAAAAGCCGGCACCGGCATCCCCAGCTCTGCCAGAAACTGCCGTTGGTGCAACTTGTCCAGCAGCGGCTCTAGCGTGCTCAGGCGAGGACGAAAGCGGGATCCCTGCGGATCCAGTTTTTGCAGCTCCGCCAGCGGGATGAACTCGTTCTCAAAAGTTACCACCGGGCAGCGTTGCAGCAACTGGGCTGTGGCCTGGGTGTCGGTCACGGCACCCCAGACCACGCCGTCGGCCACGGCCACCGCCGGATCGGTAGGAGCGGCAGCCTGAACAATCAGCGGGATCCCCAATGGGCGAGCCGCCAAAGCCAACATCTGCGCCAACTGCCCACCGCCGATCACCCCCACCGGTTGGAAGCTCTGGTTTTTTGGGGATACCTGGGGTTCCACCACTGTCTCACTATACTGACGGGTGTGCCTGCTTGGATCCAAAACCCATTATGGGATCCCTTGCCCTCTAGCGCTAGGAGAAAAACGGTGGAACCCCCTCAACCTTCTGAGCTCAGAGCTTTGATCGACCGGGCTTTGGCAGATAAGGTCTTAACCCGCGCTGAACAACAGCAGATCCTCAATGCCGTCGCAGCCGATCAAGAGGTTTCCCCAGAAGAGCATGACTCTAGTCAATGATATGCTGGACTATACTGAAAATAATGTACAGTATGTTCAGTATGGCTGCTTGGTATGGCTAGATATGTAAAACCGAGAGAAGCGGCGGATTATTTTGGGGTGTGTCTCCACACCTTGAGGCGATGGGAACAGAAGGGCTGGATCCATGCAGTACGTACACCATCCGGTAGGGCGAGAAGGTATGACCTCGACAGCTACATTGGCCTCCGGCCCGCTGACGCGAACAGAGCGCCCAAGAAGGACAAACGAGTCGTTTTGTACGCCCGAGTCAGCAGTCGAGGGCAGAAACCAGACTTGGAGAGACCGATTGCAAGACTGGTTGACCTCTATCCTGGAGCCGAAGTGG
>NZ_JBSSDI010000006.1:0-113698 GCF_054060575.1 Thermostichus sp. MS-CIW-15
CGTCAGCGTCGCGTAGTGACAACGGAAACGGACAGAATGCTATCGCTTCACCGCTGAGCAGTAATGCTCAGCAGTGTTCAGCGTAAATGTATCAGTTACCCACTCCGTAACCCTAGACGAAAAAATCTCCTGAAAAGTTCTATCGGTTTCCGAAGTTTCACGGGGCGGGATTGGGGTAGCGCTGGTGCACCGCCTCAATTTCTGCCAGGATCGCAGGCGACAGCTCCACCTCGAGGCAACTGAGGTTTTCCTTGAGCTGGGCCAGGTTGGTGGCCCCGATGATGGTGCTGGTGACAAACCAACGGCTGCGCACAAAGGCCAAAGCCAACTGGGCAGGGGTCAGGCCGTGCTGGCGGGCAATGCGCACGTAGGCAGCCACGGCCTCTTCCACATTGGGCTTGCGGTAGCGCTGGCCAAAGCCCTCGAACAGGGCCAAACGGGATCCCGGCGGCTTGGCGCCCCCCAGGTATTTGCCCGTCAGCAGGCCAAAGGCCAGGGGGCTGTAGGCCAGCAGCCCTACCTGTTCGTAGCGACAGACCTCCGCCAGCCCCATCTCAAAGGTGCGGTTGAGGAGGCTATAGGCGTTTTGAATCGAGACTACCCTGGGCAAGCCCAACTGCTCGGCCACGTGGCAGAACTCGCAGACTCCCCAAGGGGTTTCGTTGCTCAGGCCGATGTAGCGCACCAGGCCCTCCTGCACCAGTTCCGCCAGACCCTGCAGTTGCTCGGCAATGGGAACCGTGGGCCGCTCTTGAGAGGGATCGTAGGCCACGCCCCCAAACAGGGGCACATAGCGATCCGGCCAGTGGATTTGGTAGAGGTCGATGTAGTCGGTTTTCAGGCGCTTGAGGCTGCCGGCCACCGCCTGTTTGAGGTTGTTGCGGCTAATCGAGAGAGACCCGCCGCGGATCCAGTGCCAGGGCCGCCCCGGGCCGGTGATCTTGGTGGCGATGACAAGGCGCTCCCGCGGCTGGTGCTGCAGCCACTCGCCGATGTAGCGTTCTGTGGCTCCCTGGGTTTCCGCCCGCGCCGGCACCGGGTACATCTCAGCCGTATCGATGAAGTTGATCCCGTGTTCTACTGCGTAATCGAGCTGTTCCCAAGCCTCAGTCTGGGTATTCTGCTCACCAAACGTCATGGTGCCGAGGCAGATCTCCGAAACCTGCAGAGGACTGTGGCCAAGCTGGCGGTAGCGCATGGGAACTTGCCGTCTCCAACCCTAAACAGCACACCAGTCCCCATTGTGCCCAAAACTTGCCAGCCCCTGGGATCCCTGCCCCTACTCTTGCTGCAGCACAGGCATGTACTCGCGGTAGATCTGGTTTAGGATTTCCAGGCCAATGCGGGTGCGACTGTCGGGGGGACGCAGCTCGATGGCTGCCCTTACTTGCAAGATGGTGCCCACCGGATAGGCCGAGCGCAGCTCCTCCCGCTTGCCCAAAAACACATCCGTGAAGTAGTCGATCAGCCGCCGTACCTGCGCCATGTCCTTGCGGGAGATCTCCATATCCAAAACGGTGGCCAATTTGGCTCGCATGGCTTGAAAGCTCTGTTGGCTGGTGTTGAGGGCCACCCGCTTGGCCAGGCTGTCTACCACAATTTGGCTGATCTTCTCCACATTTTGAGTCACGATCTCGCGGTGGCGGCCAGCAAAGCGCAGTTGCACTTCATCTAAAAATCGTTCGCGCTCCAGGATTTGGATGCCCTGCTGCTCTAGATCCACTCCGTAGCTTTGCAACTGCTTGTACTGATTCAAAACCCATTGGTTGTAGAACGAATCGGCCAAAACCCGCCAATAGCCAATGATCGTCGCCTCGGCAAAGGGGATGCTCAGCAAATAGGCCTCGCTGGTAATCTGGTGCAAATGTTCGGTCAGCTTGTCCCGCTCTTTTTCGTCCAAGTGGGAAGTGCGGGGCACCCAGACGGCTCCGTACTCGCTTTTCACCTCCACCGGCAGGGATGTGAGGAGAGTGTCGAAAAATTGATGGAGGCTGAAAAGGAGAAACTTATTGGGATCCTGCAGGCGGTTGAGCAGCTCTTGTTTTTTCTCTTCTTGATATTGGGCTACCAGCTGCTGGGCCTCGGCGGCCTGGCTGCGCGCTGCCTCCACATCTTGCCGCAGCTTTTCGATCTCTTCTGCGCTCGGCACCTCGCCAGCAGCAGGCTCCCCCTCTCCACTGAAATAGCTGCCGCGCGGCCCTGGATCCCCAAGGCTTGCCAGCGGTTCGTCGCTGTCGTTGTCCAGCGTCAGCAGGTGAGAAAGAGCCTGCAGCCGAGCCCGTCGATTGGAAGAGTAGAGGGATCCCACTTCCACCGGATCCCGACTTTTCCAACCGTCCAGTCCACCGATGCGATAGAGCGTGTAAAAATACTTGCTGAGCAGAATTGCCAACAGATGCTTGTTTTTGACCTCGTTGTACTCCAGGTAGGCCCGCAGACACAGTTGGAAAGCGATGTTGGGCAAGCTGCGACACACCCCTATGATGTGGGAGTACACCCTTTGCAGGTGCGGCCGAAAGCGGCGTGGGATCGCCTCGGGCCGCAGGCCGCGCAACAAGAACTCCGGCTGGCGTAGATCTTGAGGGGTGAAGTAAAAACTTTCTTGCCAAAGCAGCTCGTCCAGGTCGCGGGCAAAAATCGGCTTCAACTGATCGATGATCTGCTCGACAACCGCTTCGTTAAAAACCGGTATGATTTTTTCAATACGCAGTTCCTCGTAAATAGAATGCAGCCGCTTGCTGCGAAAGTCTTCGATCGAGATCAGCCCCTTCATGGTTCCAATCCGACCGTCGCTCAGCAGGAACTTATAGACAACTTCAGCAGTGGCGCCTGGGGAGAGAACGGGAGTTCCGGTCAAGTCGGGGCAAATTTGCAGGGGGCGTAGCAAGCGGCTGGTTTCACTGATGCTAAAGCAACTCCAAGCTGCCGGGTTGAGCACCACCGACGACAGGCCGGCCAGCAATTGCTTCTCGTCCAGATCCTCCAGCCGGATTTCTCCCCTGGGAGCTTGGCGGGGTGCCGCGGCTGAAGCCGCCTGCGAATCCCGAACGGACGGAGGAGATAACGGTAGAGGAGACGCGCTCATGCAGCCAAGGCCGTTTAACCTCAAAGTTCACTCTAGACCGGCAAAGGATGGATAAGATGTGATCCGTATCTCTTTGTCCAATGGAAGTCTCTAAAGCAGAATCTGCCCAAAAACCCCCCCGCTGTTATCTATTCCCACCAGTATCTTGAAACGGTCAGCTTTTGGGTAGCGTGCAACCACGGTTTTAGGGATCCACTAAGGGATACGCAACTTTAGCTCTGGGGGATGAGGTTGCTGAGGCTTTTCCGCTAACCGCCCTCCAAGCCGGTTTTTCTGCCGCAACTCCTGGGCTAGGATAAACGGTCTGCCTACCAGTACGGGCTAGAGTTGCGTTTTAATTCGGGTTGATTCGGGATTGAGGTGCAGTGGTCATGACGGCCATTTTGATTGTGGACGACGATCCCACGATTCGGCTGGTGTTGAAGCGATCCCTGGAGCGGCAGGGCTACACCGTCGAGATGGCCAGCGGTGGCTTGGAAGGGCTGGAGAAAGCTCATCTCCTAACCCCGGGGCTGATTATCTGTGACTGGATGATGCCGGATATGGATGGGCTGGAGGTCTGCCGGCGCATCAAGGCGGATCCCAAGTTTTCCACCACCTTCTTTATTTTGCTTACCGCTCGCACCGAAGTCGAAGACCGCATCCAGGGCCTGGATGCCGGGGCAGATGAGTTCCTCAGCAAGCCCATCGATCCCAATGAATTGCGGGCGCGGGTGCGGGCTGGGCTGCGCTTGCACCAGCTCAGCTATGACCTGCAGCAGCAAACGGCCCGACTGCGGGCGGAGTTGGCCGAAGCAGCCAGCTATGTGCGTTCGCTTTTGCCCAAGCCGGCCGACTTCCCACCTCACCAAATAGCGATTGAGTGGTGCTTTTTGCCCTCCCAGGAGCTGGGGGGGGATTCGTTTAACTACCACTGGCTAGACGAGGATCACCTGGCCATCTACCTGCTAGATGTGTCAGGGCACGGGGTGGGATCCGCGTTGTTGTCGGTGTCGGTGATGAACCAGTTGCGTTCCCAGAGCCTGCCCGATACAGACCTGCGGCAGCCGGATGCGGTGTTGCGCGCCCTCAACCAATCCTTCCCAATGGGATCCCACCATGAAATGTACTTCACCCTTTGGTATGGGGTCTATCAGCCGGGATCTCGCTTGCTTTCTTTTGCCAGCGCTGGCCACCCCCCCGCTCTGTTGGTTGCGCAATCAGACCCCATCCCCCTAGACCTGAAGACCCCCAATTTGCCGATTGGCATTTTGCCCGATCAGGACTTTGCTAGGGACGAAGTCCGGATCCCGGCCAACAGTTGTCTCTACGTGTTCAGCGACGGGGTTTACGAAGTGTCCAGCTCGGAAGGGATCTGGGGGATAGAGAACTGGAAGTCCTTCCTAAGCAAGCATGCCTGCGTTGGCCTCGATCACGTTCTGCAGCACATTCAGTCTTTCCGCGGCAAGGCCGATCTTGAGGATGATTTTTCTCTGCTCCGTATTAGCTTTGGCTAGTGCAAGCCCGCTCAAGCTGAGCCGGGGGCTGCTCTCCGAAGCTCCTCCCACTGGCTAGGGGTAAAGGTACGGAGGGCTAGGGCGTGGAGACGGCCATCCTGAAGGTAGGGCTTCAAGGCCTCGTTCACCAGCCGGTGCTGTTTGATGAGGGGGAGGCCTTGGAATTGCTCAGCTACGACGACAGCCTGAAAATGGTTGCCATCGCCAACTGTATCTTCTACCTGCACCTTGGCTCCGGGCAGGGCAGCCTGTATCAACGCCTCGATTTCCCGCGGATCCATGCACCGTCTTCCTAGCTTCGGCTCAAGACAACTTAGAGAAGCTCTCCCAATGCCTGCAGATGTTGAGTTCCTATAGCGGGGACTGGATTTGAACCAGTGACCTTCGGGTTATGAGCCCGACGAGCTACCAGGCTGCTCTACCCCGCGGCGCTTTTCTAGCCTAGCTTGTCCTCCGGCTAACCGGCAAGCCTACACCTTGAGTTTCGCCGGGCATTCTCTTCGGGGATCCCCGTCGCACCTGGATGAGCTGGGCGGTGATGCTGATGGCAATCTCGGCGGGGGTTTCGGCGTGGATCTCCAGACCGATGGGGGCAAAGAGCCGAGTAAACTACCCGACTCCGACCGCTAAAGCGGTACGGAGCGGGCTTTCAGTAGCCCTGAGCCTGCTCTGCTCTACCAGAGAACAAAACAGGCCCGAACCTCTAGGCTGGTTTACGACAGCCCCCAAAAGCGCAATCACATTCGCACCATTCAAATCCGCATCCCCTTCCCATCCACAGTGTCCACACTTAAACTTCTTTCCACTGCGGTAGGATTGCGCAGGGTCGGGATGAATGTGCAAACACCGGTGGCAGGTCTGCGACGTGTAGGCAGGCGGAACAAGAATCAGAGCAACCCCCGCACGCAGAGCCTTGTACTCCAAAAATTGACGGAGTTGATAAAACGCCCAACTATTTGCCCGCCTACGCTCTGTCTTGCTGCGTGGCTGTTGATTGACTCTTTTCCGGATCCCTGTCAGGTCTTCCAGAGCAATAGCGCTGTTTGTCGCCTTTGCCCTAGAGACAATAGCTTTGGAGATGCGATGATTGACCCACGCCTGAAAGCGCCTCTCCTTGCCAGACAGCCGTTGCAACAGTTCTCTGCATCTGCGCCGCGAACTGCGGGTGCCCTTACTGGCTTTGCGTTGAAGTACCGCCCTCAACCGCGAGTGATGGTCTCGGACTTTGTTCAACTGCTGTCCATTCCAGTTATCTCCTTCCGATGTATGAGCAATATCCGTCCTGCCCAAATCCACCCCCAGCACTCTATCCGTGCGTTGCGGTGGGGATGGCTCCGCTTCCACACAGATTTGAATGGAGTAGGAACCGTCTTTGCGCTTGACCAGAGTGGCAGATTTGGGATTGGAGCCTGCCAACTGTTCTCTCTGGTAGCGGCCAATCGCCAGCTCAAAGCGCTCCCGACCCTCCACCGTGGTCAGCGACACCGTCCAGTCTTTCTCGCGCAACGAAAAGATACGGGCATCGTAGGTCGCAAAGCCTCTCTTGAACGCTTTGACGGGGCGGTTTTTCTGTTGGGCAACTTTACGGGCACCGGCCAGCCGTCTGCAGACTTGCTGAGCCAAGTTACTGGACAAGCCAAACCGAGCGCGAATCTGGTAATAGCAAAGGGACTGGAGTTTGACTGCGTTGACTACTTTTTCTGGTGTGTTTTGGTTGACCCAGTTCAACGCCTGCACAAAGGCATCCATTGTCGCATCCAACTTTGCGGCTTGCGACTGGGACACCTTGAGCTTGCAGGAGACGGTCAGGACTTGGGTCATGGTTCTATCATAACTTCCGCATTCCTCCCGACACTGACCCTACGGGTACAGTGCGGGGCTCCTGCGATTTCTAGCTGAAGGCGGTCTCCGGGATCCCTTCCTGGGCCAGGGACAGGCCGCAGTGGCCCGCTCCGACGATCAGCAGGGTGGGGGAAGGGAGGAGGGGCTCGACCCAGGATCCCGCGAGGAGCTGTGGGCGGGATGGCAGGGGGGCAAAGTGCTCCGCACCGCTGTCGCTAAGGCTGAGGTAGGGGAACCCCTGAGGATGGAGGGGAGTGATCAGCCAAGCCCTTTGCCCTTGGGTCAGAGCCTGGAGGATCTGGGCCACCAACGTTTGGGCAAGGGATCCCTGCCATCGCTGTAGCCAAATGTGCATCCGTCCCCCGCAAACGCCCAAGGGAGGGCTGTTGAGATCGAGGGAAACCGGCATCCCAGCCGGCGAGGACTCCCCATCGCCATCGCCAACGGGAACAGCGGTCTGCAAAAGGGTTTGCGCTCGGGCAATGACTTCCGCTTCGGCAGCCCCACCGCCAACAGTGCCCAACAGGGTGCCATCGGATCCCACAGCCAGTTTCGCCCCCGCCTGGCGAGGCACAGATCCCTGGGTGCGGATCACGGTGGCTACCACCAGCGGCCCGCGGGAGAGCATGACTCTAGTCAATAATAAGCTCAACTATACTGAAAATAATGTATAATATGCTCAGTACGGATTACTACCAGTTGATCTTTCTGTTTACTTTCGAGTCTGCCAACATGGTAGCCAAAGCAAAGCAGAAAATTGGTAGTAAGACGACACGGAAACTGCGCTTTGGGTATTCTACTCAAAGCTTTGCGGGATACCGCCATTCTGTTTGGACTCCGTCCCGCTAACGCGAATGGAAACAAACAGAATGCTATCGCTGCATAGTTGAACAGTGATGTTCAGCAGTGTTCAGCGTAAATGTATCAGCATGTCTGCCAACTGTCGGTAAAAGGTCTCGTCCACCTCAGCCTCGGTTATGCCTACGGCACCCTAGCGGGAACGGTCAGGGACTCAATGATCAAGAAAGCCCCTCTAGGATGGCCTGATGGAAGGCAACCCGGAAAGCCTGGAATCCGTTCTCCTGCCGACCGTGGTAGACGGCGTTGGTGAGCAGCGTCACCACCAGCTCCCGCTCTGGATCGATCCACAGGGAGGTTCCGGTGAAGCCGGTGTGGCCGAAGGCGCTGGGGCTGAACGGGTAGCTGCTGGCCAAGGGATCCGGAGAGCGCAAGGCAAACCCCAAACCCCGGCGCTCGTGACAGCGGTGGGCATCCCCTTGCTGAGGCAACTGCTCGCGGGTCATTTCCCTCACCGTCTGCGGCTGCAACAGGGATCTCGTCAAAAAACTCTCCCCGAAAGCAGCTACTTCCTCTGCCGTGGCGAATAGTCCGGCATGGCCGGCGATCCCGCCCAGGCGGGCGGCATTTTCGTCGTGAACCTGCCCCTGCAGGCGGCGCTTTCGCCAAGGACACAGCTCGGTGGGGGCACAAGAGACAGAGACAGGGGGTGGGTCGAAAGGATCCCCTGGATAAAACTGAGTTTGGCTCAGGCCCAGAGGCTGCAAGATCCGGGCATGCAAGATCTGATCCAGAGGGGTTCCGCTCAGACGTTCCAAAGCCAGCCCCAGCAGGATCAATCCAAGATCGCTGTAGACTCTGCGGGATCCCGGCCTGTAGGCCAAAAAGGTGTGCAGGGCCATGTGCCGGGCCGATTCGGCATCGGGCTGTCGAAACAGGGGCCGCCAGGCGGGCAAACCGGCGGTGTGGGCCAGCAACTGCCGCACCGTCACCTGTTCTGTTGCAACAAGCTGGCCTAAGGATTCCGGTTCCACAGCAATCCATTTCCCCGGCTGCAGAGGATCTTCATAGGGGGCAATGGGGCGGGATCCCTGAAACTCCGGCAACAGGAGACTCACCGGTTGATCCAGCAGCAACGCTCCGGCTTCCACCAGGGCCATGCAGGCGGTGGCGGTGTACAGCTTGGTCAGCGAGGCCAGGTCAAAACGGGTGGCCGAGGTTGTCGGTTGGCGCCGGGTCTCAGGGTCGAGATGGCCTGCCGCCCTTGAGTAGATACACCTTCCCTTGTGGCGGATGACCACCTGGGCAGCGGGGAAAAGGTGGGGAATGGCGGAGTTGAGCAGCCCCTCCAGCAAGGTCGGATCCCAGCCCATCTGCTTCTCCTCCTGGCTTGGGGATCCCCAGTCCAACAAACAACTTGTAACGGTGTTTACAAAAGCCTACCGCTTCCCCAGCTAGGATGCCACCACGGCAGGCTACATCATCAAGGGATCCCGAGTGCGGCTGGAGTTGTTGCAAGCCTTTTTGAACGTGGTGGAAACGGGCAGCTTTTTGGCCGCTGCTCGCCTCAGCGGTCTGACCCAATCGGCTATTAGCCGCCAGATCCAGGCCCTGGAAGAAGCGGTGGGGGCTCCGCTGTTGCATCGCAAAAGCCCGGTGGCCCTAACTGTGGCCGGGGAACGGCTTTTGCCCCATGCCCGTCGCATCTGTCAAGAATGGCAGCGGGCTCAGGAAAGCATTCGAGAATGGCTGCAGGGCCAGCAAACCGAGCTCTGCATTGCCGGGATCCATTCCCTGATCGCCCATCAACTGCCGCCGGTGCTGCAACAGTTTTGCCGGGAGTACCCAGAGGTGCAGTTGCGGGTTACCGCTCTGGGCAGCGACCGCGCCTTGAAGGTGCTCAGGGATGGGCTGGTGGACGTGGCCCTGGTAATGGAGAATCCCCTGATGACCCGGGGGGCAGAACTGGTGGTGGAGCCACTGTACTCGGAGCCAATTCAAGTATTGATGCCCGCCACCCATCCCCTCAGCCGCTACGAGCGGATCCCCTGGAAGGTGCTGGCGGAGTATCCCCAGGCTGTGTTCAAGGATGGCTATGCCATGCGCTCCTTGGTGGGATCCCATCTGGCCCGACAGGGGCTTCCCCTGAAAGCAGCCCTGGAACTGAACACCTTGGATGCCTTTCGGGGGGTGGTGCGACAGGGGCAGTTGATTGCCCTCCTGCCGGAGTCGGCCCTGGTGGACTGCTGCGCCGATCCGGATTTGCAGGTGCGACCCACCGAGCCCCCCCTATTGAGGCGACAGGTGGTTATGGTTACCACCAGCGATCGCTATCGGATCCCTCCCATTCGCCGGTTTTTGCAGTTGGCCGCCCAGCTTATCAGGCAGTCTGAGGTTGAGCCTGCTTCCGGCGCAGATCCCCATTGGCCCTCTGCTGGGCTGTTGTCGGTTTTGTAGAGACCTTTTGTAGAAATTTCTGGTCAAATACCCATATCGGTAGTTTCAAGTGTTCCGCCCTTATCTCCCCCTATCCTGAGTAGCCCAGCGCTCCCGACCGCCGATGCTATGAGCCAAGAGTTTCGCGAGCTGTTGAAAAAAATCGGCAGCGGCACCCACACCCACCAGGATCTCAGCCGGGCAGAGGCCGCCAGCGCTGCTCGAATGCTCCTGCGGGGGGAGGCCACTCCCGCCCAGATCGGGGCTTTTTTAATTGCCCACCGCATCAAGCGCCCCACTGCCGAGGAGCTGGCCGGTATGTTGGATGCCTATGCAGAGTACGGCCCTCTTCTGCCCCGGCAGGATCTGCCTCATCCCTTGATCATCTTTGGCCATCCCTACGATGGCCGCTCGCGGACGGCACCGCTGGGGGTGCTGGTGGCTTTGCTGCTGGCAGCGGCAGGGTCAGCCGTTTTGCTGCATGGCTCTGGCTTCTGTCCCACCAAGTATGGGCTGCCTTTGGAAACGGTGTGGCGGAGCTTGGGGGTGGATTGGCGAGGGCTATCCCTGGAGCGGGTGGGGCAACTGCTGGAACAAACCGGGCTGGGATTTTTGTATTTGCCCACCTGTTTTCCCCAGGCTCAGGCTCTGATGGACTACCGGGATCAAATCGGCAAGCGCCCCCCCTTGGCCACCTTGGAGCTGGTCTGGACACCCTACCAAGGCCCCTTTCACCTGGTGGCCGGCTATGTGCATCCTCCCACCGAGGCCACGATGCTGGAGCTGTTTGCCCTGCGGGAGATTCGGCAATTCACCACCGTCAAAGGTTTGGAAGGCAGTTGCGACCTGCCACGGGAGCGAGCGGCCATTCTCAACCAGGGCGGGAAACGGCTGCTCTTGAAGGCCAGAGATTGCCACTTGGCAGGCCCGGAGATCCCCTTCTCCGGAGAGAAAGAGCTGCTCCGGCAGATGCAGCAGGTGCTCAGCGGGGATCCCTGTGAACTCACCCCAGCCGTTCTCTGGAATGGGGGCAGCTATCTGTGGCTCCTCGGCCACGCCCCATCCTTGCCAGAAGGGATCCAACAGGCGGAAGACCTGCTTCGCTCCGGACGGGTGATGGAGAAGCTGAAACAACTGATCCAGGTGATCGACCTCTCCTAGGGCTGGGATCCCCTGTTTTGATGGCTGGAGTCAAGCTCTCCAGCCCAGGAAAGAAAGCCCCCCGGCCAGCTCCAGGGGGCAAGAAGGGAAAGGTTGGATCCTTCAGGGCAACAACTCTTCGATGGCCTCCTCCTTGGTGTTGGTGCGGCGGGAGAGGGTGCGGCGGTCGAAGGTCATGTGGATCTCCCGGTTTTGCTCGCCGTCGGCAGCCACAGCAAAGATGGGGAAGTCGATGTTGCCATCCGGGAAAGCCATGTGGAAGCGGAAGGTGCCATCGGGGTTGAGCTGGATCTTGCGCCCGCCGATGGTGACGGTGGCATCGGGCTCCGTGGCCCCATAGACAATCAGCTCGGCATCGGCCACCAGCCAGAACTTGCGGGAGCGCCGCGGCAGGACTTCGGAAGCGCCGGAGAACAGCCCTAGTCCCGACCCGGAAGCCATCCAGGGAGCAGCAGGCACTTCGGCCATGGCCATAGCCATTCCCATCATGCCCACGCCCGACGGGATAATAAACGAGCTGATGGCCTGCTCGGGCACCAGTTGACGGCTGCCCATCTGGTGGCTGCCAAACAGGGATCCCGCCACCCGCATCGCCTCGAAGCCGCCCACCATCTCCAGGAAGGGATCCGCCGTCCTCTGCCGCTGCGGCTCGTCGCCTTTGTAGGCCACCACGCCCATGCCGGTGGCGCTGCGCTTGTAGGGCTCGGTGAGCTGGTAGAGGGTGCGGCCCTGGAGGGGCATGTCAAAGGGCACCGTCAGGAAGTGCTCTTCAAACCAGTCGGAGGGGAAGACCGGCGGCACCATCACCGCCGCCGAGCGGGCCAACATCAGCCAGCGGCCATCTGCGGTCCGGTAGCCGATCTCCACCAAATAGGAGCGGTCGCTCACCGGGATCGGCAAGTACCACTCGCGGGCCAGCTCGTCACAGGGGTACTCCTGCATGCTGTGGGCCGGCTGGCGTTCGAAATCGATATCGGTTACGTCGTAGAGGCGCAGCGCCAACTGCTGCCCTCCCTCGCGGCGCTTGCTTTCTTTGGCCTCGTTGGGCACATCCCAATAGGCGTAGGCCCACTGGGGATCCCGCGGCAGCAAAACGATGCGGCTTTCGCCATAGCCATCCGGCAAATCCCCCAGCGGCTTGTCCACATCGACCAGATCGGGATTGCTACGCCCTGGGCCGACAAACTTGGTGCCAGTCACCGCTTCTTGGCCGCTCGGCTCCGGCATTGTATCGGCGGGGCGGCCAGCTTTGGCCTGGGCCTCCCGGACAGCCTGGATGAGCTGATCCTTGGTCATGCGGCTGTACTTGGGGATCTGGTAGCGGGCAGCTTCTTCTCGCAACTGCCGGATGGTCATCTCTTCCAACGGGATCCGCTCTTGTGGCATGGTCGGGGTCTCCTGTCCTCAACAGATCGGGCTTGTGCGCACACTCCACTGGCTAACCCAAAGGCCGATCCCAGCTTGTGGCTAAGGGCAACCCCTGGCCCACTGGGGTAACAGCCTGCTTGGCGTTTTCCAACCGCTGATGACCATAGGTCGGGATCAACGGGGATCAAAGGAATGATGAACTTATGTTCACGTATTTTTGCCTATTGGTCAAGAGCTTGGGGATCGCTGGGGATCAAAGCCTCGTTTTCCCCGCCATCTCGAGTCAGGGATCCCCAAAATGGGCTTGCGGCCCGCCCTTGCCGGCGGATGGGCGGCCAAGCATCAGCCGCTGCTCTCCAGTCCAAAAGAGGACTGCGCGGGATCCCCTGCCGCACCGGCCTTGCCTGGGTAGCATGGGGGAAGGGTGAGCCGCAGGTTATCAGGCCAAGAGGTGTGGGCATGAGGTGGTGGAAAGATAGGACTCACGGTGCAGGGATGCGAGCGATCTGGGCAGCGCTGGGGATCCTGGTCTGGCCGGGGGAAGCTGTTGAAGCGCAAACCCTGTTTCCTCCCCTCTACCGCCTCCAGGGGGGATCCCCTGCCCCAGCGGTTGAGAAACAACCCCTCCCGGAAGAAACGCCTTGGCGTCCGGTCACTCCCGACCAGGTAGAAAACGTAGAGTCGGCGTTTCCTGTCGAGGACGCAGGGTCGGAAGGGCCGATTTTCGATCTGGACTTGTTGCGGCAGTTGGGCACCAGCCCCGGCGGCGGCTCTGGCTCTGGACAGGGAGACGTGATCGGGCCCGGCAGCGGCCAGAGCGGGGTGCGCGGCTCCAGCCCTGGCTCAGGGATGGGCCCAGGGGGTGGAACTGGCCTAGAGGCGGGATCCCGGCGGCGAGAGCCCCAGGTAACTGGGTTAATTGTCGATGCGCGGGGCCTGGACTTTTTGCCCAGCCAGTCGATGCGCCTTTTGGATCCCGACGGCAACCCAGTTTACCCGCCTATCAACCTTGGCCAAGACCTCAACGCCGCCTTTGTGGGCAGCGAGGGCACCGCCGCCTACACCACCTCGGAAGAGCAGGCCCGCTCGCTGGTCAACCGGATTGGAGAACGGCCCCACCGCCTTCGCGCCATGCGCACGCTGGGTTACGACCTGGTGATCTCCGCCGAAGACGCCTTCAACCTGCGCCAGATGAACGCCAGCAGCGGCTTTCTGGATCGCTTTGCCGTGGTGGTCATCTGGGATGGCAGCCAAGCCAGCCGGCCTTAAAGTCTGGCCCAGGGA
Organism: Thermostichus sp. MS-CIW-15; assembly: GCF_054060575.1. Lineage (NCBI taxonomy): Bacteria > Bacillati > Cyanobacteriota > Cyanophyceae > Thermostichales > Thermostichaceae > Thermostichus > Thermostichus sp. MS-CIW-15. The sequence goes on from NZ_JBSSDI010000006.1 coordinate 13,471, forward strand.
TCCCGGCGCTGGCCGCGAAGGGGATCTGGGGATGCTAGCCTAGCAAACGTGCTCCGCACCGCCGACGCAAACGGCTTTTTTTGGGGATCCCAACCCTATGCAACGGTTTGCCAACCAGCCTCTGCGGGAACGGCCCCACCTAGCGGTATTTTCTTCCAGCAAGGTGGGCAACTTCGTGGTCACCGTCCCCCTCTTGCGCGGCCTCAAGGAGAAATACCCCGGCTGTGTCTTGGATTTTTTCGGCAGCGAGACCACCCGCGACTTTGAGCTCCACTGTCCCTATATCGACTTCAGCTTCCCCCTCTACAGCCGCCGCCCCGATTACCTCGAGGCCCTGACGGCGGCAGTGCGGGATCGGGTGGCCCAGGCCGGGCCCTACGATCTGGCCATCAACTGCGACGAGTTCAGCGAGCTCAACCTGGTGGCGGTGACGGCCCTGCGACCCCGGTACATTGCCGGGGCCGGCTTGACCCTGGATTTTCGCCGCAAGTTGGATCCCGGCTCCGACCCGGTGCAGCGCATGCTCCAGGACGACGACTGGAACAGCCTGGCGTTTTTGCAGCGCTACAAAGATATCCTCACTAGCAACTACATCGCCGAGATCTTCTGCCGCCTGGCTTACGTAGAGACCGACTTTTTCCGCCTGGAGCTGCCCAGCCGGGATCCCGACTTTGCAGTACCGGAAGTCTTGGTGCACATCACCACCACCCGCCGTGCCAAGATGTGGCCCTTGCAGTACTGGCGCCAGGTGATCGAATGGTGCCAGGGGCAGGGCTTGCAGGTGGGGCTCATTGGCAGCGCCCCCGAGCTACAGCGATCCCTCTACCACGGCGACGGCGAAGACCAACTCCTGATCCAGACGGGGATGATCGACCTGCGGGGCAAGACCGGCCTCCTCGAGTTGGCCGGGGCCCTGAAGCGGGCGCGGGTTTGTATTTCCGTGGACGCGGGGCCGATGCACATTGCGGCGGCCGTGGGCTGCCCCACCATTGCCCTGTTTGGCAACGACGCCGATGGCGATGGAGCTAGCCCCGTGCGGCTGTGGGCTCCACGCCTGCCCCATGTTTACGTTACCCAGACTTCCTATAAATGCCGGATCTGCGCAGAAAACAAGTTCAAAAACGAAGCCTGCCTGGTGGAAGGCCACCCCTGCATGGCCCACCTCAAGCCAGAGACAGTGATTGCCTACCTCCGACAGATCCTGAAGAAGACCTAGACCTTCCAGCCCGTCTCTCCCCTCACCCCCAGCCCCTCTCCCTCTGGGAGAGGGGAGCTGTGGAGCGAGGGAACAACTTGTTCATGGCTATTTGAGATGGCCATAGCTCCCAGGGATCCCCGCCCCGCCGATCAGATGGGCCAGTGGACGGCAGGGAGTGCCCAGAAGCGCAGCCGGATCCCTAGGAGCCTGGTTAAGCTGAGAGCCCGAGGCTGAAAACTCTGTGCCTAAACCATTTGGGTGTGAGCTGTGACTTTGGGGACGGGGTATCGCCACCAGGTGGATCACCTTGCCGAGCGGAGAAACAAGAGGGCTTGGCAAGGGGTTGCCCTGAAGCTGCTGGCCACCTTCTGCTTTGCCTGCCTGGGGGCGATCATCCGCCTCAACACGCCTGCCCTGCACCCTTTTGAGATTGTGTTTTTGCGCAACCTATTCGGGTTTCTTGCCCTGGTACCGCTGCTTTTGCGAGCAGGGATCCACTCGCTGCGCACCGCCAAGATGAGCTTCTACCTCCTGCGCTCGGCAATCAGCACGGTGGGGATGCTGCTTTCCTTCTGGGCGGCCAGCCTGTTGCCTCTGGCAGAAGCTACGGCGCTGAGCTTTGTCCAGCTTTTGTTTGCCGGCACGATGGCGGTATGGGTGTTGGGCGAGCAGATGCGCTCGTCCCGCTGGCTGGGGTTGGGCCTGGGGTTTGCCGGGGCTTTGGTGATGTTGAGGCCAGGCTTCCGAGAGTTTTCTCTGGGAACAGGGCTGGCCTTGGGGGCGGCAGCACTCTTTGCCTGGGTGACCATCGTGCTCAAGATCCTCTCCCGCACCGAGTCCAGCCTCACGATCACGGCCTACATGGGCCTGTTGCAGACCCCCCTTTCCTTCTTGGCTGCTGTTTGGGTTTGGACCTGGCCTTCGCCGGAGCAGTGGCTGTGGATGGCAGCGATGGGGCTGTTGGGCAGCCTGGGCCAGGTGGCCCTCACCCAAGCCTACAAGCTGGCTGAGGTGACGATGCTGCTGCCTCTGGATTTTTCCCGCTTGCTCTGGGCCAGTCTAATCGGTTTCTGGGCATTTGCCGAGCTCCCAGATGGGTGGACCTGGCTGGGCGGAGCCCTGATCTTGGCAGGCGCCACCTCCGGGGCCTACGGCGAGGCGCGGCGGCGGGTGAGGAAAACTCAGGCCCGTACCGGCAAAGTTTAAGGTGGCAGAGGCTGGCGGGCCTAAAGCCGCAGCAAGGCGGGGCTGGAGCTGGTCAGGTCGGTGGTGGTAAGAGCCACCAGCAGGGCTTCCGGGCTGACGGGGAAGGGCAGGTGGTGGATATCGGAGCCTGGCTGGCAGGCCACCTGGGCTGCTTGCAGCAGCTCGGCAGATCCCAGGTGGTCGAGGTGCAGATCCCGCAGGTTCAGGGGCAGTCCCACCTGGCGGTAGAACGCCAGCAACTGAGTGCGGGCCGCTAGCGCCAACTGGCTTCCCTGCAGGATCTCCTCTAGGCGGAGCTGGGCCAAAATGCCAAAGGCCACTTTCTCCCCGTGCAGGGTGGCCCGGTGTCCCGGCAAATGGGTTAGGCCGTTGTGAACGGCGTGGGCGGCCACGGTGCGACACTTGGCCCCTCCCATGCCGCCGACGATCCCCGCCAGGCAAATGCAGGCATCCACCACCTGCTTCCAAGCCGTGCCACCCGGCTCCCGCAGGGCCGCCACCGATTGTTGCAAGAGCAAATCCCGCAAAACGCGGGCCTGCTGCACAGCTCCGATCACCAGGGCATCTTCCGAGGCGCCGCTGCTGACAGAAGACTCGTACCACTTGGCCAAGGCATCTCCAATCCCGGCCACCAGGGTGCGCGCCGGGGCCTGCAGGATGAGCTCATAGTCCAGAATCAAAGCGGCAGGTGCCCGATCCAAAGCCACATCCCGCTGAAAGGCACCTGTGTCAGAGTAGATGTTGGACAGGGCGCTCCAGGCGGCACAGGTGGCAGCGGAGGTGGGCACCGTCGCCACCGGGATCCCCAAGCGATGGGCCACCAACTTGGCCGTGTCTAGGGCCTTGCCGCCCCCCACCCCTACAATGCCGGTTACGGACTCTGCCGTGGCCAGGGCCTGTAGGCGAGCCAGCTCCGACTCGCTGCAGTCGACACCATAGGTGCTCCAGTAAACCTGAACGGCGGGATCCCGCCCCAGATTGCGCTTCAGGGGCAGCTCGGCCACGGCCAGGGAGCGCTCCCCCCCGATCACCAACACGCGGGATCCCAGAGCTGTCAGGGGGACAGCCTCGAGGATGCCGCTGCCGCGGTATAGCCGGCCTGGGGCCGGAATGGCCAGGTCGAATTCACAAGTTCTCAGCATTTCAAAGAGGGGCGATAGGGTCAGCCCAGTGTCCATATATATAGATACAGACTACGATTCTAGCCGCAAGTTCTGCCTTTCCCATCTAGGGTGTAGCTACAGGCAAGCCTCGCTTGCTTGGAACGGGTTGGGATCCCTGGCAGGGGAGGGTCAGCTAGCACAAATCTTTGCCAGCAGTCAACTGCAAATGGTGGTAACCCCCAGACAAATTGGGTAGTATGCGTCTAGCAGTGGCGCAGAGGGCAGGGCGTGTTCGGCTTTCTTGGTGGCTCCAAAACTCAAACCATGCTTGGGGTAGATATCAATCCCGAGCGCCTTGCTGTTGCCCAAGTCAAGAAGCAGGGCAATGGTCGCTATCGTCTGGTTCACTACCACAGCGTGGAAATGCCAGAGGGGGCAGTGATCGAGGGGCGCATTCTTGATCCGAGCACAGTTGGCTTGACATTGGCCAACTTACTAAACGAATACAAGGTGCCCACCAGCTTGCCAGTGGCGACCGCGGTGCCGGTGCGAGAGGCGATCGTCCGTCTCATTCGCCTGCCTGCTGACCTGCCTGCCGATGAGTTGCGGCGGGTGGTTCTAGAACAGGAGGCGGAGCTCTACATCCCCTACCCCCGGGATCAGGCGGATGTGGACTACCAGCCCCTGGGCCTAGACCTTTCCCAGGATGGCATTGAGCGCATCGAGGTGCTGCTAGCAGCCATCCCCAAAGAGGTGGTGGACAATTACCTGGCCGTGCTGCAGGCGGCCAACTTGAAGGCGCGCTGTGTGGAGCTGGCCAGCTTCTCCCTCATTCGCACCATCCGTGACCAACTCATCCAGTACAGCCCCCAAGAGGCGGTGTTGCTCAGCTCCATCGGCTACGACAGCAGCGAGATCAGCATCTTGGTCAACGGCATCCCGCAGTTTACCCGCACCGTCAACATCGGCACCATTCACATGCGGCAGGTGCTAGCCCAGGCCCTGAATTTGCCGGTTAGCCGCACCGGCGACCTGTTGCGAACTCTAAGGTTACCCTTGATCAACCCCGCCGATGTTTTGGCCACGGGAGAGCAACCGGTTCCCAGTAACCCGGGCGTGGCAGCCGTGGCGCGGGTCGTTTCCGATTTGGCGGACGAGCTGAGGCGCTCCATTGATTTCTTTACCAGCGCAGAGAGTAACTCCCCTGTGGTGAAGGTATTGTTGGCTGGGCCGGGGGCGGCTATTGGCCAAATGGATGGTTTCTTGTCGCAGTCGCTGAGCCTGGCCGTAGAGTTAGCGGATCCCTTCGGCAGCATCCTGATACCGGATTCAATCGAGGTGCCCTTGGAGGAGCGACCGGCGATGGGAGTGGCCCTGGGGCTGGCCATGCGGGAAGCCAGCAAGTAGTCTTCGGGATCCGCCCAAGAGGATCCCCTAAGCGCAATACCCAACCATGAGCGAGGCGGTGAGATGTACACACCAGAGATCAACTTTCTGAAAGAAAGACCGGAGGTTCCCACCACAGTTCAGACAGGGGGAGTGGTGGCTGGCCCGGAAACTGCCGCCGGAGCTGAGAGCTGGGCTTTGGCCATTGGTCTGGGGGTTGCCGTGGCTGCTGTGGCCATGGGGGCTTTCTTGTATTTCCAAGACAGCTTTTCCCGTCAGCGGAATACTCTGAGGGCAGAGCGAACCCGCCTCGACGGTGAACTCAGCACAGCCAATGCCGAGTTGACCCGACTCCAGGGCCTCAGCCAAGAACTGCAAACCATTCGCACCCAGACGGAAGGGTTTCGCTCTTTTCTCGGATCCGTCCAGCCCTGGTCGGCCATTCTAGAAGAACTGCGGCGCAGGATCCCTGGGCAAGGGGTATGGATAACCAACATCAGCGCCTCTGGCGATACTGTGAACATCCAAGGCGGGGCGCTGGATTTTCCCTTGGTGAACGACTTTTTGCTCACTCTGCTGGATTCCAACTTCGTAACCAGTGCCGTTCTCAACAGTGCCTCTCGAGTGGAGGGCACCCCTGAAACTGAACCCAGCGTCACCTACGGCCTAACGGTTACTATTCGAACCATAGGGGATCCCGACCCGGAGTTGACCCGCGAGCTGGAGCAGCGGGGAGCGATAGGCTTGGTGGAAAAGATCCGCATTTTGCGTCAAGTGGAGGGGAACTGATGACCGGCTCGGTGGAAAGTTTTCACGACGAACAACTGGTGGCACCTCCGGCAGGGCCGCCGGTATTGTTGGGGGTCGAGCTGACCCCTATTCGCATTGGCCTGTTGATCGGGATCCTGGGCCTGGGCGCGGCGAGCTTTTTGGCCTTCACCCAACTCCGTCCTCTGATTAGAGAGGTGCAAGCCTTAGAAAGAGAGGTAGCCCAAAAAACCAGCCAGTTGCAGGAGGTACAGGGCCAGATTGCCGGCTTACAGGATCTGCCCAACCAAATCGAGAGGGCTCGCGCGCAGCAGCAACAGATCAGCGCCTTGCTCGCCACCCCCGAGAATGCCGACACGCAACTGATCGATCTCAACCGACTGGTGCGGGGACAACCCAATGCTCAGTTGCTCAGTTTCAGCCCTTCCCCTCTGACGCCAGCTTCCTCGAACAACCCAGAAGTGCCTGCCATCATCGCCCCAGCCATCCAACTGCAGACAACCCGCGTCACCCTGCGGGGTCCCTACACCGACATCATCAACCTCATGAGAGACATCGAGCGTTTTCGCGCTCTGTTCCGGGTGAGCAACATCTCTCTCAACCCTGGCCAAGGCACAGAGAACCTAGACGCCGCTTTCGATCTGGTTGCTTACTACTACAACAAAGGCGTTCCTCTCGGCACTGCTCCTGCACCTGAAGGGCAAACACCTCCTGAGGGAGGACAGCCAACACCCAGCCAGTAGCCCGGCTTGGCAAGGCCAATCTGTAGCCAATCTATACACTGCGTTTGAGTGTCGCTTCCCCACGGGATCCCACCTGAAGAGACTCGCTACTGGGATTGGAGGGGACGGGCGGGAAATGGGAACCATTGGGGAAAAGCACAGATAGTGTTGCCTATCGAAAAATTTCCCCTAAAGCGGCTGCAGGTAGTGGCAAAGCCGAAAATTTCGGCTTTGATTAGGGAAGCACTGGGTGAACCCGTGCTGAAGTAAAGCAGAAACACGCTTGGCTAACGGAGTGAGGTGTGAGGATGATGAACCGTCGAGTCGCCTGGGGATGTGCATTGAGCTTGATCCTTTCACTGCCCCTGTTGGCTGTGGAAAGCCAGCTCGATGAAGCCGCCGCCCAGCAGTTGACCTCCGCCAATCCACAAAGCCTCAGCCGCATTACCGATATCCGCCTGGTGCCCCACGGCAACCGCATGAAGCTGGAGATCAACACCGCAGGGGGCGCCCGTCCACAGGTGTTCTTTACCCAGCAGGGCCAATCTTGGATTGGGGATATCACCAATGCCCAACTGGATGGAGGTCAAGGTCGCTATCGTCAGGAGTCTCCCCTGCCGGGAGTGCGCTTCATCGAGGCCAAGCAAATGGGCAATGACAGCGTGCGGATAGAAATTGCCGGCGTTGCGGCAGCTCCCCAGGGCTTGCTGGCCCAGCGCAGCCCAACGCAGTTGGTCTTCGAGTTTGAGGGCTTGCCCTCTGCTCCACCGGCTCCTGTAGCGGCATCGCCTAGCCAAGTAGCGCCCAATCAACCAGCCTCGCCAACTCGAGCTCAGCCTGGTGCCCCACCGGCAACCCCTGCCTCTTCTCCGGCTGCTCAAAACCCTCCTTCTCCCCAGGGGACAGCCCCTAATCCTCAGCCGCTTGCCCAAACCCCTCCCTCTTCCCCGCCAGCTCAGGCAGCTCCTACCCCTCAGCCAGCTTCTCCTGGGCCGGTTATTTCTCAGGTGCCCTCTGTAGGACAGCTCAACCAACCCCAACTGCCACCGGGATCTGTTGATCTCAGCACTTCTCCGTTCCAGGGTCGAGCAGTAGCTCCTCCGGCAGGGGATCTTGCAGTCGGCAGCATCATTCCTGCTCCCCCTCCAGTTGACTTGGGCTCAAATGCCAAGATCACCTTAACCCTGAGGGATGCTCCCGTAGGTGACGTGTTGAGTCTCTTGGTGCGTCGAGCTGGACTAAATGTAGTCCTTAATGATGTTCCTCCAGACTTAACGATTTCCTTGGATGTAGCTGACTCACCTTTGCAAGAGACATTTAACTTTATCTTGCGCCTGAAGGAACTGCAAGCAACCCGTGTAGGGCAAACAGTTTTTATTGGTACTACACTCCCTGGAGTCGGCCAGCGGATCGTCAAAACATATAGACTTAATCAATTGAGAATTGAAGAGACAGAACAGACTTTTAACCTTACTGCTGCTGGGGCCGGAGGCGGGCAAGCAACAGTCGAAATCAATGCTAGACAACTAAGTATCACTCCAAGTGAAATCAGAAGTAGAATTTTAGCTATTCTGGAAGCATCGAATATCCCTCTCGCTCAAGAGTCAGCCATTCAAGCAGATCCAAGAACGAACTCACTAACTATTGTTGCCACACCTGCCCAGCATGATGTGATTGCAGCCTACCTTGCCCAAATTGATCTTAGAAGTCGTCAGGTCTTAGTTAGTGCTAGGTTTATTGAGATTAACCTCGATAATAACTCTAATCTAGGAGTTGCATTAGGCGGTGCTTCCGGAAACTTTGCACTGGGCTCTGGAGATAATACCAACTTTGGTGGAACTCCCCTCAACCAGCCCGCAGGGTCTTCGGTTCCTGACGTTGGCGTAGTTCCTTCCGTAGGAACTGGAGGCTCACTTGTGTTCAACACCTTAAACCGACTCCAGCAATCTCTTGCGGCCCGCATAGATGCAGCTATTGCTTCAGGAACAGCCAAGATACTGGCTGACCCAAAAGTGGTCGTCGCTAACAACACGGGTGCGGCTATTGTAGTTGGTCAAGAAGTTATCACCAATAGGAGGTTGGTAACAGACCCTGCAACGGGTACGTCAACAGTCGTTTTTGAAAAAGGAAACGCAGGAGTCAACTTAATTATTCAAAACGTCAGGATTGATGACAATGGCTACGTTACGTTGAATCTTCTTCCCCAGGTTTCATCTATTGGTAGCCAAATTACTTTAGCAGACGGAACCGTAATTGGCTTACTCAATCAGCGTTCTGTTGGCTCTTTGCAAATCAGACTTAAAGACAGGGAAACACTATTTTTGGCAGGATTGATACAAGAGGAGGATCGAGTGTCTGTTGATAAAGTTCCACTTCTTGCTGAGATCCCTCTGCTAGGCTCTCTCTTTCGTAGGCAAAACACGACGAACACTAGAAGTGAAGTCGTTGTCTTGATTACCCCAACTATTCTAGAGGACTAGAAGAGTGCCCCACCAATGACTGTCATTTTCCCAAATCAGTTGCTTTGTCAAAGATGGAAGACACTCATAGAAACTGCTAAAACCTAAGATACGTTGCTGCTTAATGCTGATATCGAACTCTTGCCGCCGACTTTGGCTAAAGCTGGGATCCCTGTTGCTCGCCTTCGGGCTGGCCTGGGTGCTAGCTTTGGGTGAGGTGGGCTGGCCGCAAACCTACCATCTCTCTCTACGGGTGCAGGGGCAGAGCTATTCACAGCTTGTCGAGCAATCGCGCTCTTTGGTTTGGCAGACCTTGGCACAACAATTTCAGGCACAGCCGCAAGCGGAGCAGCTTACTTTAGAAGTACGGGAGCAAGCCGGCGAACAACAGGTGCCCCTATTCACAGTGCGAATGCCTCGCAGTGTTTGGCAGCAAAACCCATTGCCAACCCAACTGGAACGATATGCCACTTTCTATCCCAATGCGTTGACTCTTTTACAACCAAGAGTGCCGGCCCGAAAAGCTCAGGTAGAATTTACTCCTCTTCCTCAAGGTGGAGTCGCATTGGCCTCTAGCAATCCTTCCAATGGCCAAAGAGGGATCCCAGTTGGTCAAAGCATTCGCCTGCGTTTCGACCGAGAGCTTCCGACAGGAATAACGAGTTTGGCTTTTGGGATCCAGCCTCCTTTGGAAGTAGCCTTTGATATCCAGGGCAACGAGCTAATTGTACAGCCTTTACAGCCACTCAGCTACAGCACTGATTACAGAGTGTTCTTACCTGCTGCCAAAGAGCTCGATTTACAAAATCCCATAGAGTTGACCTTCCGCACCGAGCCTCAATACACCTACCAGCGAGATATTCAGCCCCTACTGGATGCTAGCTGTGTGGGTTGTCATCAGCGGGCCGGTCGGATGCGGCGCAGCCCTTTGGATAGCTATGCCGCGGTGATGCGTTACGTAACGCCCGGATCAGAAAATAGCGAGTTGCTGAAACCGCGCTGGTTGGCTCGCCATGCTGTTATTCAGCGGGCGGCAGGGATCCCCTTGAATGGGGAAGGAAAAGAGGCCGACGCCCCCGGTTCCTTGTTGGAGCTTGGGACAGGAGCCATGCCGACGCCGAGACCCCCCGTGAGTGATCCCCAAGGAGAATTTCCCGGCTCTTTTATTGGACGCAGCGGATCTCCCGAATTGGCCTATATTCGCCGCAACGGCACCGGCACCGATCGCTTGGGCCACTTGAGCCCTGAGGAAATCCAGATCTTGCGTACCTGGATTATTCAGGATTGGGCTGCTGAGACCTACAAAAGTTAACCCGATGGCTCGGGGAGTCTTTATTGAGTTAAGATGAGTTGACCTAGATGTTAAGTTTCTTGACCAACTGCTTATCTTGGAACCAAAACCCTACGAGACCAACTGGTGACAACTGCTGCCAGGGATCCCTTGGATTGCATGAGGTGGGTTGTAGAAGCTTTTGGCAAGCGACTGGCAACCAGCTTGAGGACGAGAGCTTAGCGTCATTGCTGGCGCTGTTTTCGTGTCGCTCAGAGAGGAATCCTGCTAACTTTTTACCATTCAAAAAATAGGGATCCCCAAGTCTCCTTCCTCTAGTGTTTCAGTTCTGAACACACCTGTGTGAGTCGTTCTAATCTTAAGAACAAAACTGTGAAATCAAAGGACCTAAGCCCCGCCGTCTTGCTCAGGTGGCCTGGGATCCGGGACGGGCGATGAGCGCCAGCTCCACCTGATGTTCTCGGGGCTGCTCCAGTTGCACCTCCACGTCGCGGCCAAAGAAGCCCTGCATTTTTTTTTGGTAGCTTTCCTGCCATTGCTGGAAGGAAACGGCTGGCGAATCAAACAGGAGCACCAGGGTGTAGCGGCCATCCCGCAATTCTTCTCTGTAGCCTTTGATTTTGGGTAGGTCTGCTTCCAGAGGGCCGCGCAGGCCGAGAAACTCCAGGGCCTCTTCCAGGTGGGCGTTGGCCCCATAGCTATATTTGGTGATGTCGGCGCGGACTTGTTTTTGAATTTCCGTGGCCTGCTGAGCGCGGGCTTGGAGCACTTCTGGCGAAGGGGACGTCAGGGCAGGCACTGGCTTGAGCTCCACCACCTTCATGGTCACCCCCCCCAGCAGCAGAGGGATCCCGACAAACAGGCCGATGAGATTGAGGGTGGGATCGCTGTACTGGGCAAAGCCCCAAGCTGTGGCGGCAACGCCCGCCAGCAACACGAGCGTGCTCAGGGGAAGAGGCAGTTTTTCAAACATACAGGAAGAAAAGGCAACCTGAAACCCAGGCTAGCAGGAAAGACACTTCCTGAGGCGACCTTGAGGGTGGACTTGGCTAGGCTGGGGATGGATAATGGCTGGACGCTGGTGTGTTGGGGAGTGGTCCATGGTTCTGTCGCATCTGTCCAAAGCGTCCCGTCGTCTGCGCCTGCTGGACCGCAAAGCCCAAGAGCGGGCCCCTCTTTTTGAGGCCATCCGCCACTATTGCAGCTTGGACAAGGCTCCCTTTCACACGCCAGGCCATAAGCAGGGACGCGGGATCGCCGCCGACTTGCGGGAGTTTTTGGGAGAAAACGTCTTCCGGGCCGATCTCACCGAGTTGCCGGAGGTGGACAACCTCCACGATCCCGACGGCGTGATCCGGGAGGCCCAGGAGCTGGCTGCAGCGGCCTACGGCGCCGATCGCAGTTGGTTTTTGGTCAACGGTTCCACCTGTGGCGTAGAAACCCTGGTGATGGCGGTGTGCGACCCAGGGGACAAGATCCTACTACCGCGCAACTGTCACAAGTCGGCCATCGCCGGCGTGATCCTCTCTGGGGCCGTGCCCGTCTACATCGAGCCCGATTTCGACGCTGAGCTGGGCATCGCCCATGGCATCACCCCAGCTGGCTTGGAGCGGGCCCTAGCAGAACACCCCGACGCCAAGGGCGTGTTGGTGGTCAGCCCCACCTACTACGGGGTTTGCTGCGACTTAGAAGCGCTGGCAGCCATTGCCCATGCCCACAACCTGCCTCTGCTAGTGGACGAAGCCCACGGGCCCCACTTTGGCTTTCACCCAGAACTGCCCCTCTCCGCCTTGGAAGCCGGGGCTGACCTGGTGGTGCAGTCCACCCATAAAGTCATCTCCGGCATGACCCAGGCGTCGATGCTGCACCTCAAGGGATCCCGAGTCGATCCCAACCGAGTCCGCAACATCCTGCAGCTGCTGCAGTCCACCAGCCCTAACTACGTGCTCATGATGTCGCTGGACGTGGCGCGGCGGCAGATGGCCCTGGAAGGGGAAGTTCTCCTGGGCCAAGCCCTGGCTTTGGCGGATCAGGCCCGCGCCCGCCTCAACCGTATTTCCGGGATCTTCTGTTTTGGCCCGGAACGCATTGGCTCCACTCCCGGCTTTTTCGATTTGGATCGCACCCGCTTGACCGTGACGGTGTCGGGGCTGGGCCTCTTTGGCTTCGACGCCCACGACTGGGTCAACGAGCACTTCCACGTGCAGCCGGAGATGTCTACCCTGCACAACGTGGTCTTTATTGTTAGCCTCGGCAATACCCAGCGGGATATCGACCGGCTGGTGGAGAGCTTTGCGGCTTTGTCGAAGTATGCCCAGGGATCCCCGCCTTCCCTGGCAATGGCCGAGAAACTGCGGCGCCTGGCCGAATTGAAACGCCCCCCCCTCCCGCCCCAACGGCTCTCGCCGCGGCAGGCCTTTTTTGCCCCCATCGAGCGGATCCCTTTTCAAGAAGCTGTGGGCCGCATCTGTGCCGAAATCATTTCCCCCTACCCGCCTGGGATCCCCATTTTGGTGCCTGGCGAAGAGGTAACCCAAGAGGCAGTGGACTATCTGCTGCTGGTGCACGAGGCGGGCGGCTTCATCAACGGCCCCGAAGACGTGCGGCTGCAGACCCTCAAAGTCGTCAAAACCTAGCTCCTCAACTGCCAGGCTTCGCCGTCTGGGCGGGGGGGAGTGCTGGCAGGGGGCTGGGAGAGTTGCGGCGATGGCGGACAACCTTCACCCGATCCACCCGCGGCCCCTCCATGCGCACCACCTGGAACTCCATGTCTTGGTAGGTGAACTTTTCCCCAGCACGCGGGATCTTCTGCAGGTGGTAGATCAAAAAGCCCCCCAGGGTCTGGTAGTCCTCGTGGAGGGGCAAGTTGAGGTGGCAGCGCTCGTTAACCTCTTCAATGTCCAACTGGGCCTGGATGAGGAGGGTATTTTCGTCCAGCTCCTGAATATCCGGCTCCTTCGCCTCGGGATCCGGGCCATCGGAGAGCTTGCCGACGATCTCCTCCACCAAGTCTTGAATGGTGATCAGGCCCGCCGTGCCGCCAAACTCATCCACCACCACCACCATCGGCCAGTGGTGCTGCCTCATTTCGGGCAACAGTTCCGCAATTGGCTTGTTCTCCGGCTCAAAGTGGGCCTCGCGGATGAAGTTGGTGATGGGGCTGTGCAAATCTATGGATCCCTTGGCCAACTGGCCGATCAACTCCTTAACGTGGATCAGCCCGCGGATGTCATCCAAAGACTCGCCGTAGACCGGATAGCGGGAGTGCCCCGATTCCGCCACCTCCGCCAGAACCTCTTGCACCGTTGCAGTTTCCGGCACAGCGTCGATGCTGGTACGCGGGATCATCACCTCGCTGGCCACTGTCTCGCCAAACTCAAAGATGTTGCTCAACAGCTCCCGCTCCTCCGCCTCGATGTTGCCCGACTCCACCGACGAGGCAATCAGCAGCTGTAGCTCCTCCACCGTCATCGTGCTGTAAAAAGAAGTAGCCTCCGGAACGCGGACGCCCAAAAGGCGCAGCACGCAGCGGGAGGAAAACCGCAGGAGCTCCACAAAAGGATGTAAAAAGCGGCTTACCAGTCGGTTGAGCCAGGCCAGCTTTAGGGCAATTGGCTCCGAGTAGAGAATGGCCAGAGTCTTGGGGAGCAGCTCCCCCAACACGATCTGCAAATAGGTGAGAAGCGAAAATACCGCTACCCCCGACCCACCTTGCACAAGAGCGGGATCCATACCCTGCAACCAGGGCAGTTGCCTCAGAGCCAAGAACAGCGTCGGCGCCACTTGGGTAGCCCCGATCCAGCCCAACAGGATGCTGGCTAGGGTGATGCCCAATTGGGCGGTGGAGAGGGCATACTCCAACTGCTCCTGGGCTTTTTGGACCATTGCCGCCTGGCGGTTCCCCTCACCGGCCAACTGCACCATGCGGGAGCGCCGCGCCGAAACCAAGGAAAACTCCACCGCCACAAAGAAAGCGTTGATGAGGAGAAGGGCAATAATCCAGAGGAGACTGAGAGACGCCTCTCCCCACGCAAGCTTAGAGCTAGGTGCCGAGCCTAAAGGAGGGTCGTCCATCAGGGGAGCAGCAAGACGGATAGACAGCATTCTAGCTTAGAGCGCCTCCGGCCCTTGATTCTCTGGCGCCCGTCAGGTGGGCTAGAGAACGGCGGACTCCCGCTGCTGCGTCAATCGGCGATAATATTCCTACCCCTTTTCCTGCTGCAGTAGGTGCCGACCATGCCCGATTTTCTGCCCTACGCCTACTTTCAGGGCCAGATCGTTCCCTTTGCCGAGGCGAAGATCTCCATTGCCACCCATGCTCTGCACTACGGGACGGCAGCGTTTGGCGGCCTGCGCGGGATCCCCGATCCGCAAAATCCGGATCAAGTGCTGGTGTTTCGCCTGGATCGCCACTGCCGACGGCTAAGCCAGAGTGCTCGCCTACTCTGCTTCGATTTGCCTGCGGAGAAGATCGAGCAGGTCATTGTGGAGCTGATCCGGAAAAACCGCCCTTCCACCTCTTTCTACATCCGCCCCTTGGTGTATACCTCCGACCTGGGCATCTCACCGCGGCTGCACAACATCGAGAAAGACTTCTTCGTGTACGGGTTGGAATTGGGAGACTACCTCTCGCCGGAAGGGGTAAGTTGCCGCATCAGCTCATGGGCCCGCCAGGAGGATCGCAGCCTACCGCTGCGGGGCAAGATCACTGGTGCCTACATTACCTCCTCCCTGGCCAAGACCGAGGCAGTACAGTCTGGCTTCGACGAAGCTATCTTAATCAGCTCCCAGGGCAAAGTGAGCGAAGCCTCGGGCATGAACATCTTCATCGTGCGCAACGGCGTGCTGATTACCCCCAGCTTCGACCAAGACATCCTAGAAGGGATCACCCGCGACAGCGTCCTCACCTTGGCCCGCGACCTAGGGATCCCCACCCAAGAACGCCCTGTCGATAAGTCAGAGCTGTTCATCGCTGACGAGGCCTTCCTCACTGGCACCGCCGCCAAGATCACGCCCATTCGCCAGATCGAGCAGTACGTCCTGCCGTCGTCCCGCCCCATTACCGAGCAACTGCGGCAGAAGCTAACAGCCATCATGGAAAACCGGGATCCCGCCTATTCCCACTGGGTAAAGGTGATCCCTCTGAACTAGGTTGCCATCTCCAAGCTGGCTAGGTGCGATATAGATAGTTAGAGCTGGAGAGGGATCCCTTGCACGAGATTTCCATCACCTGGGCCGACTACCACCGCAAAATCGAAGAGCTGGCCGTCAAGGTTTACGAAAGCGGCTGGGAGTTTAACCAAATTGTCTGCATCGCCAAGGGCGGGCTGCGTATTGGCGACACTCTAGCCCGCCTATTCGATCTCCCTCTAGCAATTCTTGCTGCTTCCTCCTACTCCGGCCCTGGCAATCGCCAGCGAGGGCAGCTAATTTTCTCGCGGGATTTGGCCATGACCACCGCCAACCTGGGCAGCCACGTGCTGTTGGTGGACGATCTGGCAGACTCTGGCATGACCCTAAAGCGCTCTGTCCACTGGCTCAAGCACCACTACGGCTTCTACATCGAGGAGATCCGCACCGGCGTACTGTGGTACAAGGCCGCCTCCGTCTATCAACCCGACTACTATGTGGACTATTTGCCGGATAACCCTTGGATCCACCAGCCCTTTGAGCCCTACGAGCAGATGACGCCCCAGCAGCTGATGCAGTTGCTACGCTCTTCCGGTTAACTTTTCTTTATCACCTCAGGGCTCTAACCAGTAGGAAACTCGAAGCGGGGCAGCTTATCCAGGGCAGGCTGGATCCCTGCGGGGATTCGCTCGTGAGTAAGGGGGTAGTAGTAATCAACCCGAGCCAGTAGTTGCTTCCACTGCTCAGAGTTAAGAGTTTTAACCAAAGAAATAGACGGCTCAACACTTAACTCGTGTCCCAAATCCATAAGCTCGATAGTAACGTTAGCTGCTGCGGCTTCCAGAACTGACTCCGCCATCCCGTAGTCTGGCTCTGCAGACACGATCAAAGCGTAATGCTGAGGATTGGAACTAAGCAGAATAGACTTTAGTAAAGGCTCCAAGCTTGCAGTAACTGATTCCCGAAGATTTGGATCCCAATCGGGAAAAAGAGCTAGATTAATCTGGCTTAGATAAATCCCTAAAGTAGTAAAACTCAGTTGCTCTGCGGAAGCAGGCGTCAAGCTTTGCTTCTGGTGTTCCAGCGAGGCATCGCTAAACTTTAAGCTCATTTCAATTTTCTCATCTTCAGTGGTCAATAGTACATGCCTTCCCTCTCTTTTACTATGGCTGGTTAGGTGTATGATAGAAATAGGAGTGTGAGGTAGGTAAGGCTCAACAAGTAGGTTTTGCCTTGGATCCCATTTTGGCAGTCCGTAGTGACAAGTCCAATTGCAATAGGCAGGTAGAAGTTCTGTTTCCTTAAGTAGCCCATCTAGATAGACCGCTACATTTAGAGCGAGTTGATCGGTTATGATAGAAGGTCTTCTAGCTAAAGCTTGAGAAAGCCGAAAGTCCCAAAGATCCCAGTGCTTGGCAGTATAGGAAATTGCAAAAACACCAGCATTAAGGAGGGGGTACGTATGTAAGTCCTCGACACTCAGACTGGGAAAGTGGTATCTGTAAGCTTCACTAAGATCAATTAGGTAATCTTTTGGGCCATAGAGTAATCTATTCCCTCGGTCAATCTCCGGAACAATAGCTAGCCCTCGCTTTTTGCTTCGCTGGATGAGCAAGTCAATCCCGAACCAATCCTGAACCCAAGCATCTGCGTCAATCCAAATATAAACTTCATAGTCTGGAAAGTACCTACGTAGCCGGGGCCGAGCTAGTAATCCCCGCAGATAAGAAGGCACACTCTCAACTCCAGCAAAGTTATAGTTCCAATCCGGCTCAACAATGTAATTGACGTGTTTTGAAAGCCAGTCTACTTGCTCAGGGGTACAGCCCAAATCGAAGAAGCCTATCTCAACAGATTTACCCTGCTCCTTACCTCGGATGGAAAGAACAGTTCCTTGCACTAGATCGAAGAACTTGGAGTCGGCTGCGGTGATAATAACTACTGATTTCATACCAAAAGATAGTTAGGGAGATAGGAATTGCCTAGAACCAGACAACTTTTTTTATTTTAATTTAATTTACTTGGTCGCAATTATGTTTAGACTAACAGGTTTACCGAAAACAACCATTTCACTACAGTCATTAAATAAGCCGAACCGATCTACCTTGCGGATAATCCGAAAGCCTGCCTGAGTCAGCAACATGAACAGATATTCCCACGAGAGACCAACTTTGTGATAGTCATACTCATCTGTCTGTCCACCAAACATCATGCGCATAATACTAAATCGCTGCTCGGCGGAAGCTCCTTCCTCTATATAAAGGTGACAAAGAGTAGGTAAGTCAGGAACACTAATCATTAACTGGCCACCGAAATGTAAAACTCGATGCCACTCTTTGAGAACAACAGGCAATTCTCGCACATAGTCGAAGTGCTCCAGAACGTGGGAGGCGTAGATGGCTTCTACGGAGTTGTCTTCAAATTGACTGAGATCCATAGCGTTGCCAACGTAATCCACGTACTCTCTTGGTTGGATGTCTAGGATCTTCCAGTCTGGATGGGGATCTTTTCCCCCTATATGAAGGCGGATACGCTGACTGACCTGGAGTCTAGGTTCACCCCCGTCTAGAGGAGGAACCTGGTCGATAATCTGATGTTTATGAGCCAGATCAAAATAGGTTTTTTCAATAGCCATAGCCAAACGTTTTGGATCCCAGATGATCGACTTACTGTAGGACTCTCGAATAGTCTGTTTGGCCTTGGCCAGTCGCTCTGGATTGTTAGCCAGCTGGATTCCTCGCTCAATAAATTCTTCAACTGACCAGGTAATACAGTCATCAAGACCTATATTCCTAAGTAAGCTATAGCTCATTCGACCATAGTAATGGCGACCTACCAAGGTGAGAACTGGCACGCCCATGTAGAGGGCTTCCATAGTGTGGGTTGCGCCTGTGTAGGGAAAGGTATCGAGAACAAGATCCACCAAAGCTAGTTGGCCCCGGTGCTCTTCCACGCTGCTTGCTTGAGCTAGAAAACGGACGCGATCCAAAACATCCAATTCCTTAGCTCTTTCCTGGTAACGCCTGATAACTGTGGCAATTTCCCCTGAGCCTTTGACAATTAGGATACCGTTAGGTACGGCTTTTAGAATCTGCAGGTGAGCATCAATGCATTCAGGGGTGCGCTTGTAGGCACTGGCCGCAGTTAGAAGAACAATATCTTGCGGATCGATTCTCAGCTTAGCTCTGAAATCTATCTCATCAGCGGGCAGGACGTCCAGATAGTCCACAGCACAGTAGCTAGGCAAGCGGATAATTTTTTCATGGTAATCGGCCTGTGCATCTTCAGGAAGGATATAGGGATCGGCGAAAAAGTAATCAAATTCCGGCAAACCGACAGCATCTCCGCCAAGCCAACCAATTTGGATAGGAGCGGCCCGCAAAGCTGCTACGATGCTGGCATCGTGACTGGTAAGGGAGTCCATAAAAACCATGATATCGATGCGATCCTCACGCGCTTGAGCAGCTACTTGAGGCGGCTTGGTTTCTCCTGGAAAAAAGCGAAAATGGAGATTTTCGTGAGAGCGAAACTTTTGATACATATTGTCATGACTGGCCATATCTTCATTTTTCCACCCCTGGTAGTAGTAGTAGTAGACAACGTCCAGAAGATCGCGAGATAGGTTCCTGAGAGTAGCCTCACTGAGAAAGCCAACCGAGTGCCGATGAAAGCAGCTACCCAAAAAGCCCACTCGCAACTTGCGCTCAGCTCTACCGGATCTGCAGTAATCTTGCTGGTTTCTCTGCCAATACTCTGACCAGAGGAAGCCTCGCTGAGAAGCCATTAAGCTTAGGCAATCGTTAAAGATTCTACCACCAATCTGCTGGTAACGACGAATCAGAGAACGATCATCAGTTAGATAGCTCCAGCAAAAGCAAACTCGAAACAGAATGACTTTAGCAATCGTTAGACTCTCGAGTAGATTTTCATCGTTAATTCTTAGTGATTCTAAGTCGGCTTCCCTCGATAAAATTAAGTCTATAATTTTCTGGATAACAAGGTTTATCCGTTCTGGCTGGGCAGCATGGATCAACTTTTCCAGCGATTCTGATAGAAGGGATAGACGAAGAGTAAAGTTCTCTTGCACCTGTGAGCTCTCGGCCGCCGTGATGAGAGCTTCTCCTAAAATGGAATAGCCATCGCTAGTAGAGTTTTGAAAAAGAGCGCAAGCTGCTTTTTGAAAGAAATCGCCGATCAAGTCCTCTATGATCCATAGCCCTTTGTAGCGATTGGCTTGCTCGGGATCCACCGCATTGGCTAGCTGGGCTAGCAAAGCAGCAAATCCGGATTTCTGGTCCTCCAAAAGACGAGCTTGTAAAGCTGTGGCCACCTCAAAAAACAAATCCAGGTAGCCGTCATCCCATAGCCGCGCGAGCAATTCAGTGAGGAGCGGCTCCTGAGTAATGTCCAGGCTGCCCTCGCCTCCTAGGCCATCCAGCAAGGCTTGCCCATAAAAGCCTACTGCCAGCTCGTCCTGAGCTTGCAGAGCCCGCATCAGCAAAACTTGGGTGTTGTCCCGCCGGCTTGGATCCAGCTCAAAGGCCATCTCCCGCAGCTTTAGACAAGCCTGAAGACGCTGCTGTGGATCCTGCGTGGGGCTATTTTCTAGACGGCCTGCGAGGGATAGTAACAAATCCAAGACTTTCTCCTGGGACAGGATCCCTGCCCTCACCAGAGGCGTGTAAAGCTGGTAAGCAAGGTTCAGCTGGTTCGCAGCCAAGGCCTGCTCCAGCGCCGATAGGGTAATTGCCTCTGGCTCAGAGGGGAAGGCTGGCTCATTGGCCAATGAAGATGGAGAGAGATCAAAGAAACCCCACAGGAACTCCTGCCAATCCTTTGCGTCTTGCTCTCGGTAAAAAGCAACCAACCACTCCGCAAAGGTATCGGGAGACTGCTGAAGCAGTTGCTTGGCTTCCAAAATCCGAGCTTGTGGGGTAGGGTTCATGGGCTGAAGAGAGAGCGCTAGTCCTAGTCTGCCACGCTGAGGCCAGCTCAGCTAAACCACTGACCTGTGTCAGGCTCATCTGGCAAAAATCCGCAATTGCGCCAGGGAGCAGGCTGTTATGAATCGCCCTTGAGCGGGGTAAGTTAGCACTAGCAGGTGAGCTGCACAGTTAACTCTCTAGTTTGCTAAAGGATCTGGTACTCATGAGTGCAAAGTCTCGTCAGTCTCTGTTGCGGGCCAAACTGGCTCAGCAAATTCTCTCCAAAGCCAAGGGCTTCACCCTGATTGAGCTGTTGGTGGTGATTGTAATTGTGGGTGTGCTGTCTGCAGTGGCAATCCCGCAGTTCTTAAACCAAGTGCGCCGCTCCCGTACAGCCGAAGCTCAAGCGGCTCTCACTGAAGTAGGCCGTGCCTCTGAAGTCTACCGACTCGACTTCGGCGTCTATCCTGAAACGTATGATAATATCAAGTACGGTGGAGCAAATAATGACAAGTACATGAACGATCCGTGGAGGGCTCCCAACTACCAGACACCAAAGGCTACTGAACGTTCGACCAATGCTCCTCACGCACTAAGGTGGGACACAACATCCAACGGTGCTCCATACATCACCAGGTCTGGCAGCAAAATTCAATGCACCATTGGGCTGGGAGCGCAGGAGACAGCTGTGGCTACTCTGGATACCTTCGTTGGTAAGAGCTGTAACGTCTTTCAATAATTTCTCTTTTCACTTCAAGTACTCCATGGCTCCCTATAGGGAGCCTTTTTCTTACCCTGACTAGTCTCGCACTGGAGAGCGGATAAGAGCTCAGACTAAACCGGTGAGGTAGAGAGAGATGACAGTAGCTGGGAAGGGTAGCAAATGCGTGTGAGAATGCCGTTTTCCATGAGGCTTTGACTGGCTTCAGGATTGTTGTAAAGTATAAACTCCTGATAGAGAGCTTCCATGCGAGTTCTATCTCCCGAGCAGTAAGCATCCCGTGAGGTTAAGTGAAAAGGCACCCGAATAGGATTAGACTTGGAGCGCCACCAGTAGTCGGGAAAGTTTCCCGGTTGGGCGTATTTTTTATAGTAGTTCTGGAATCCGCAGTTCAAGTAGTGCAAAATAGAGGGAGACGACGTTACTAGAGTATGATCCCCTGGAATATCAAAGCTATGTACGCTGTTAGGCAGAAGAGAGGGATAGATCCGAGCTGCTGACTTTCCATTCTGGTAAGCCAAAAAGTATTGACTCTTACTAGAGATCTTCTGAAACTGGGTATAGAATCCGGGATCCAAAATAGCAGGGTTTCTCTTAAATAAAGTGACCTCGCGGAAGTAGTCTTCGATCTCAAACGCTTCGGGAGCTGCTTCGTGGTTTAGAAACGTAACTTGAAATATGTCGTCGCTTACTCGATCAAACCAATTTGGAGCCGTTGTCTGGCCAGGATAAAAAAGCTCGTCTCCGTCAATACGAAGAATCCAGTCCATGCCCTGATCCAGGGCAAGTTGTATAGTAGTTTCTACGTTAAGGATCTGGCGAGCCATGACCTCATAGCCAACATGAGGGCCATATTTTGGGTAGAGAACATTCCCCAATGCTTGTTGGACTTGCAAAGCTTCATCGTTGGGAATAGCCGTTACATCGGAAAACTGAAGTGCCACCTGAATAGCGGGATCCTCTGGATCGTCAAAGAAGATATAAATATGGGCAATTCCAAGGGCAAGGTGATAGCGAATGAACGACTCCAAGCACACGCCTGGATCCCGAACAGTGGTAATTATGCAAACTCTGGCCATGGTGGAGCTGCAAGCCTTTAGGTGAATTGCTTGGCTCCTAGCCAAGTATTGATAGTGAAGCGGCTATCGGCAAAGGCTTGGCTAGGGCTGAACACTGGCAGGATCTCATGCAGACAGCTGCTGGAGAAAAAGACGATGCTGTTGTTGGTCGGGATCACCTCGTCATAGGTTCCGTACAGGATTGGTGGGTGTGGCTTCTGCCTCTGCGTGTCATAGATACGTAGCTCACCTCCTCGGTAGGGCTTTGGTTCTCTGTGAAAGTAATATACACAACTCACTTGTCGAAAAGTGGTTTGCGGGTAGGAGTTATCAGCATGCATGGTAAAGTAGCAACCATCATGGCTAGCAACCATCTCCATTTCAAAGATTTGAATATCAAAATCTTCAATACCAAGCTTAACAAAGATATCAGGAGCCACTGCCGCAATTTTTTCTCTCAGCAGGAATCCATACTCTTGAAAATAAGCATAATCCAGACGTAAGGATCGCCGGAACTTCAGTGACTCAGCTTCGGTGTTGTTTTGGCTATAGCTTCTGGAGGGGATAAACTTATCTTGGTGAGCGATGGCATGCTCTAGAATTGCTTGGTTGACTTCAGCAGGTAGGAAGTTATCTAGCTTAACGTACCTGCAGGGATAAAACCGCGCTGGCTCCGGTGGATCCGGCTGAGCAAAGGTGAGGAACAGTGGACTGGTAGATAGCAATAATCCAGGGGCAGTTGCTTGGATGTAAGCCAGGTCTCGTTCGCTTAAGCCTTTGCGCTGGGGATCCCAGCTTAGGAGATAGATACCTTGACCCAGATTGTGAAAAATCTTTTGCAGGTGAAAACTGGGATCCACCCCCATCAAATCTAGGCTGGCTTGGGCTATGGCTCCGTAGTGGCAATGGTTAACTAAGTACAGGGCTGAGTCGGCCAAGTAATCCCGCAGTAGCAAAGACTGAAGCAGACAGGTACGGTAGTCCGTGAGTTCAGTCCAGAAACAAACGCCAATCTGGGTCTCTGGGAAACATTGACCGAGATCTGCCAAAAGGGCAGGGATGGGGCCTTCTAGGAGTAGAACCCGTTCTTCTAATCCCAACTGAGAAATTTGGGTTTGGATATCTTCTGTGCTGATTGACTTTTCGGATGAGCTCTGTAGGGGATTCCGTAGAATCACTGCTAACTTTTCAGGATAGCGAAGCATTGCCTGCAAAACAGCTGCGGACTCTTCCCAGCCAATCTGGCAGAAGATTTGCTGGCTAGGAAGGCAGGCTAAAGCCCAATCTAGGAGCTGGGTGAGACTCTGAGCTTGCTCCAGTTCTAGGAGAAGATCCTGAGCAAGGTCTTGGCAATCCATGGGGAGGGATCCCTGACGTCTGCTCTAACTTAATGTACCCGGATCCACCCCCAGTTCTCACAACTTTTAGGCCAGGCGCTTTTTAGGCCAGGCGCTCAGCCCTTTGCTGCTCCAGTTCAGCCTTGGCAGGCATCAGTTCCCCAGCGGCAGTGGCCCACAGAATCCAGGTGGCCTCCTACCCTCCCACTTCGCTGGGTACAGCCTCAAAACCTCGCTCGGCATGGGTGGTGGAGATGAGCAAGTCCATCTGGCACGTGTGCCGCCAGCTTTCCATGGGTATGCCATTGTCGTAGGAGAGCTCGTCTTGGGTAGGGGCCATCCAGGCAGGTAAACTGGATTCGGCTCTTGCAGACAGGGATCCAT
Source organism: Thermostichus sp. MS-CIW-15 (assembly GCF_054060575.1). NCBI lineage: Bacteria > Bacillati > Cyanobacteriota > Cyanophyceae > Thermostichales > Thermostichaceae > Thermostichus > Thermostichus sp. MS-CIW-15. The sequence continues at coordinate 37,159 of NZ_JBSSDI010000006.1, forward strand.
GGGGTTGCTTATAACCTATGCTCGGCTTATCGTTTTCCAGGGCAACAGAGATCCCTTGTTGTTGTGTCCAATCCTAGTAGCCTGTAGGAGCTAGAAGAACCTGCCGCTCAACTTGGGGAGTCGAGAAATGCAAGACATCAAGGCCAATGCTCCGCGAATTCTCCTCAATTGGCCAACTCCGCCAGACTATATCCCGCCCCCGCAGCTTTCAGATCGGCAGGTCAGTCTTTGCCCCAAGAGGAAAGCCAAGGGCTTTGGACTAAACTTTGTCAATCTCTCTAAGGAATTGGTGGAGTGCCCAGAGGAAGACTATGACCTCTATGACTTTGTGCAGCAGTCTGAGCAAATTACAAATAAGGAGTTTGACCTAGTTATTGTTTGGACTTCCAGCTTTGTACAGAGTAATCCCCTAAATACAAGGAAGTTTAAATGCCCCACACTCTTGCTAGCTGGAGACACCCACCACCGGAAACTTCCCATCAACCATCTCTTGGCCTACTGGGCTACTGAAGGCTTTGATTACGTCGCTACTGCCTATAACTTCCAGCATTTGCACTGGTTTGCCGCAGCAGGCGCTGAGAATCTTGCCTGGTTGCCTCTTATCTCCATGCGCACTGTTACCCACGATTGGGTAGAAGATAGAGAAAATCAAGTGGTCTTTGTCGGCCAACAGGGATCCCGCCATCCCAGGCGTTGCCGGCTGGTTCAAGCCATAAAGAATGCAGATTTGCCCATCCTCATCAAAACAGCCAACCGCCAAGAGGCAGCCAAATGGTTTGCCCATTCTCTGATTTCCTTTAACTGCAGCCAAAATGGGGATCTGAACTTAAGGAACCTGGAAGTGATTTCTGCAGGGGGCTTTCTGCTTACTGACCAGCTCTCCTTCGCCTCAGGATTGGACGAACTTTTGGCGCCCGGCACCTACTGCGACACCTACAACTCCGAAGCCGAACTCCTGGAAAAAGTTCGCTACTACCTAGACCATCCCCAAGAAGCCATTCAAATTGCCCGCCGCGCTTATCACACTTTCGACCAACACTGGCATCCCCGCCACCGCATTCAGAACCTGCTGGACTGGGTGTTTGGGGGAGAGCTGCCGGAGCCCTTTCGTTACTCGCCCCGCTCTGATGTGCGCTACTTTGTCAGCACGGCCAGCTCTGCCTGGATAGACACACGACTACGAATCTACGAGCCCATTCAAGAGCTGCATCGCGTGCAGGAGCGACTGAGGGTATTTGTTGGCCGAGGCTGTCCTGGGGTGATAGCCGCGGACTTGCTGGACTTGCCGCGGCTGGAGCTGTACGTGGAAGAGGGGTTTGGGGATCCCTGCGCCTTGTGGCAACAGCGGGGGGTGCCGGAGCGAGTGCATGAGCTGAAGGGCAAGCCGAGTGGTTGGCCTAGCTTTGATGCCGTGGTGTGCACGGCTCAGGACTTGCAGCGGCTGGGGCAGCCACTAAAGGCCAACTTCGCCTTTGTCCTGGCAGAAGATGGCCAGCTTTTGTTTGCTAACGCTGGCAAGTTGATGGAAACTCCAATGCCTGAGTTGGCTGTAAACGGACTTAAGTTTTCGGTAAAGCTTTACAAAGATACAGTTTTTTACGGAAGAGTCTACCTTAGCTTTCCTCTGTTCGTCCTTAAGGTAAAGACGATTACTGACATTGGAGCTGGAGTAGGCCTTGCGAGCGTTTGTTTTCGGGGTTTCTGCCCTGAAGCAGTCATCCACTGCTTTGAGGTGGATCCCTTGGCTTTGCACCTGCTGCAGCAGAATGCTCTTGGTTTGGGCAACTGCTTTGTGCACTCAGTGGGCTTGGCAGGGCAGGATAGCTGCAGGACTCGTCGCCTCTGGCCAGAAGACATCGAGACAGAGTGGGGAGTAGAACAGGTGCTCCCTCTCCGGGGGGCAAGGACAGCTCTGAGGGAGCTGGGTTTGGAGTCTATCGATGTGCTCAGGGTAGCTACAGGTGGGAACGAGGTGGAGGTATTGGCTAACCTGCAGCCGCAGCTTAGGGACATCAAGGTGATTTACGTGGAGTTTACTTCTGAGCAAGACCGCAAGCGGATTGACCAGATGCTGGATCCCTCTCATCTCCTCTGGCAGGGGGAGATCATAGCCGGTCAAAAGGGAGCTCTTTGCTACATAAACAGATTTCATCTTTTCGACAAGAAGTAAGGTCTTAGATAGGAGAGATAGAAGTCATGAACTCAACTATCATCGTTACAGGTGCCGATAGCAAGTTTTTTGAATTGGTTCAGGGAACTATTCTCTCTATTCGAGAAAAGCCACAGGGCGACTCTGTAGATATTGGATTTTTTGATGTAGGGTGTACGCCAGAGCAGTTGCAATGGATAGGTCAGTACGTTGACTATATCGTAGAGCCAGATTGGAATTACAACGTTCCTGATGTCGATAAACAACCTAGGTACCTCAAAGCGCTGGTCTCTAGACCTTTTTTGCCTGAATATTTCCCAGGTTATGAAGTTTACATTTGGATTGATGCAGATGCTTGGGTGCAAGACTGGTCTGCGATTGATCTTCTTGTCTTAGGAGCAAAAAGAAAGAGCTTCTCAATAGTTCCAGAGTTAGTAGCTAAACATAAGAATAGACCCTGGATGCAAACTTGGATATCTTGGCACTACCACCTTTACTTCTACCACACGGAATTTGATCGTTTAGATATAGAGCCTCTGCTAAATGCTGGTGTGTTCTCTGGTGCCAGACAGTCTATTCATTGGTCAATATGGGGCAAAAGATTAGGTCAAGCTATTTCTAGGTGCCTTGATTTGTGGACAGACCAGTTTGCTCTAAACGTGGCTATTTATAGAGATATAGGTCTGGATAGAGTTGAACTTTTGCCATTAAATTGCAACTGGCTAGCCCATTATGAGATGCCCCAATGGGATTTGCAAAGGAAGATTTGGGTGGATCCTTTTCCACCTCACAATCCAGTAGGAATCATACATCTTACAGCCGACGTTAAGGTGAGACCAACTCATATTGCGCTTACAACTGAAGGTTTTAAGATTGAAGCTAGCTTGCGGTATTCAGGCATCATCTCCACTCCGGTCAAGAGATACGACTACGTATCGCCTAACCAGATTAGAATACATCTTGACCATAGCTTTCCTTCAATGATTGCGGCCGAGCCAAGCTCTCACCCCTGGCCTTATCTACGGAAAGAAGTTCCTCACCTTTGGCATACGGATCTACGTCAACCTACCATCGGCTTTGTTAGTCGGGACGAGGCTCATATTCTGTACAATACTGCCCTTAAGCTACAAGGAAAAAACGCCCTAGAGATCGGCTGTTGGCTAGGTTGGTCAACTGCGCACCTGGCGGCAGGAGGAGTTATTCTCGATGTGGTAGATCCTGCTCTGGCCGATCCCCAGATTTATGGAAGTGTGGATCAATCTCTTCGCTCGGCTGGAGTTCGCTCTAATGTCAATCTCTACCCTGGCTATAGCCCAGCAAAGGTAGAGGAGATCGCCAAGACAGAGAATCGCCGCTGGTCTCTGATTTTTATCGATGGAGACCACACCTCACCAGCCCCCTTGCAGGATGCTCAAGTGGCAGAGCGCTATGCTGCTGAGGATGTCTTGATTCTGTTTCATGATCTAGCCTCGCCGGATGTGGCTGAAGGTTTGAATTACTTGAGAGACAGGGGCTGGAACACGATGATTTACCAGACCATGCAAATTATGGGAGTGGCCTGGCGAGGCAATGTCAAGCCCGTTGAGCATATTCCAGACCCTGCTGTGAATTGGACATTGCCAGAGCACCTCAAGGACTATCCGGTCTGTAACCTTGAGTTGTCTAGGGTGCTAGAGAAAGTTAAATCTTTTACCTTGCTGGGCTTTGAGCGTCTTTGGAGCCTTTATTCACTGGCTAAGCAGGTTTGTGAAGAAGACATTCCTGGGAACTTTGTAGAATGTGGTGTTTGCAGGGGTGGAAGCTCAGCTTTGCTGGCCTGGGTGATTAAGAACTACAGCCGTCGACCTCGCAAGCTATATGCTTTCGATACCTTCTCAGGTATGCCTGATCCAACAGAGGTGGATCGAGATTATCGAGGAGTTGCTTCCAACGATACGGGTTTTGGATCCGGTGCTTTAGCGGCACCCATTTCGGAGAACTTAGAGGTGATTGCCAAGGAACTGGGAGTTTGGGATCTCATTGTCCCCGTGCCAGGGCTGTTTGCTGACACCTTGCCTGCCTATCGAGAGCAAGTGGGTGAGATTGCTCTGCTGCATGCAGATGCTGACTGGTATCAATCAACGATGGATATTTTTCATCATTTCTATGATCAGGTTCATTCCCAAGGATTCATCCAAATCGATGATTACGGACACTGGCAAGGATGTTGCAAAGCTGTTCATGACTTCGAGCAGGAAATCAGAGCCTTTTTTCAGCTCCATAGTGTCGATTACACAGGAGTTTGGCTGAGTCCTTCAGAAAACCTGGTAGTGATGAGAGATAGCCTAACAGAAACCTCCAAACCACAAGGGATCCGCCTGAGCAAGATCAACGTGGGCCTTTTCCCCTACTGGGAAATGGAGACAGAGCAGCTTATCCAAGAACTGGAGGGCTTGCTGGAGCCAATTCTGCGCAGTCCTCAGCCAGAAGACTATGCTCTGATCTTCCTAGGGGATCCGGATCCGCAACTGGCCAATCAAACTCTGGAGATAGCTGCAGGCAACATAGCTCTCAGGCTCATGGAAGAGGGGTTAGAGCTCAGTAGAGAGCCGTTCTGTTCAGTGGTAGCTGGCTTGAACCCCTATCAATGGGAGAGACTTATTCCCCAACTCAACTATCGCTATCCCTTGAAGCGGGAGCGCTTTCCCAAGGGATTACGGCCTGCTATTCAAAAGCTACCTGTGTTGCTGTTGGCCTCCTAGGGATCCATCTGTTGTCTTGAGTTACTTGGCTGTCTACAGGGCGTCTGGATCTACCCCTAGCTCTTGTAGCTTCCGGGCCAGGCGCCCTGCCCGTTGTTCGGCCTGCTCAGCCCTTTGCCGCTCCAGTTCGGCCTCGGTGGGTACCAGTTCCCCAGCAGCAGTGGCCCAGCGAATCCAGGTGGCCTCAATGTCCCGAAACCTGCCCTCCCACTTCACTAGGCACAATCCCAAAACCTCGCTCGGCAAGCAACCCTCTGCATCCTCTTGAATTGGCTCGTAGCGGCCGCCCATTAGCCGAAACCCCGCCCAGTCTTCTGGATCAAACGGGTCAAACCAAAAGTACTCCGGCACCCGGATAATCTGCTCATAAAGTTGCTTTTTGCTTGTCTTGTCCTCCTGGGCAGTGCTGGGAGAAAGAAGCTCAATCACCACGTCCGGCCCTTTGCCCTGCTCCCAAATCACCCAGCTTTTGCGCTCGCCTTTAGGCACGCCCAACACCACAAAATAATCCGGCCCTTTGAAATTGCGGCCGCGGGTCTGCTCCAAGCTGTAGTAGAGAAACATATTGCCACCGACAAAGCCATCAGGGCGCTGCTGCAGCCAGGTTTGGGTAGTGGAGATGAGCAAGTCCATCTGGCACCTGTGCCGCCAGCTTTCCATAGGTTCGCTGTCGTCGTAGGGGAGCTCGTCTTGGGTGGGGGGCAACTCGGGTAGATAAACCGGATCCAGCACCTCAGTAATTGGGTTCGGGCTAGTCATTGCTAGTTCTCCTCTCTTTACCCTTACAAGGTATCGGGATCCACCCCCAGCTCCCGCAGCTTCTGGGCCAGGCGCTCTGCTCGCTGTCGCTCTTGCTCAGCACGTTGGCGCTCGATTCTCTCAGCTTCTTCAGGAGTAGGCACCAGCTCACCATTGGGGAAGAAGTACCGAAGCTGCTGGTTGTGAATCCCCAGGTACAATCCCAGCACCCCGCTCCACCGCCACCCCTCCTTTGTGAGCGGAATCTCCTCGTATTTCTCCCCCCTTAGCCGCAAACCCATGAACTCCAGGGTCTCAGGAGAAAAATAGAAGTACTCTGGAGTTCTGAAAATCCTCTGGTACAGCTCCCGCTTCTCCTCTCGATCCACTTTGGCTGTGGACTCGGAGAGCAGCTCAACAATCAAGTCTGGATATTTCCCCCCTTCTTCCCACACCACCCAAGAAGGGCGGGGGCGGTTTTCTACCCCTTTGACCAAAAACAGATCTGGGCCGTGGAAGTCTTTGGTTTTGAGTTGGTCGCGGCTGTAGTAAACGGTAAGGTTCCAAGCCAGGAAGTAGTCGTTGCGATCCTGCCAGATGCGGGTGAGGCAGCTCACCAGAATTATTCGGGCTCATCGCTGAGCAGCCCCTGGGCCGAAGGCATGAGCTCTGCCAGTTGCTCGCGGGTGAGGGGAGTGATTTTCTGCAGTTTCTCTTGGGCTAGCATCTTTGCGTTGGGGGCAAGCAAGTGAATTAGCCATCGGCAGGGATCCCCATCTATGTCCCACTGCTCTGCTCCAGCTTAGCCACGCGGGCTTCTAGCTTGCGCAGGGCCCGCTGCAGCTCGGGCAGATGCCGTTGGACTGCCATGCTCCTACGCCATTCGGCAATGGGTTGGTGGGGGTAGCCGGCTACTGTTTGGCCAGGAGGAATGTCGCTGGTCACCCCTGTTTGGGCGGCCACACGCACGCCATCGCCAATGTGCAGGTGCCCCGCCAAGCCACATTGCCCGCCCAAGATGACGTGGTGGCCCAATTGGGTACTGCCGGCAATGCCCACCTGAGCCACGATCAAGCAGTGGGATCCCGTCTTCACGCCGTGGCCGATCTGCACCAGGTTGTCGATCTTGGTGCCGCGGCCAATGCGGGTCTCGCCGACGGCAGCCCGGTCGATGGTGGTGTTGCTGCCCACCTCCACGCCGTCTTCCAGCACCACCCGGCCCGCCTGCAGCATGCGCCGCCAGGAGCCATCGGGGAGGGGAATGTGGCCAAAGCCGTCGTCGCCAATGACCGCGCCGCTGTGGATGAGGCAGTCGTCGCCAATTTCGGTGCGCTCGTGAATGACGCAGTTGGCGAAAAGCTGACACCGGGATCCAATCCGCACGTGGGGGTAGATGGTTACGTTGGGGTGGATTTGGGTGTAGTCGCCAATTTTCACCCCTTCCATCACCACTACATGCGGCCCAATGGCCACACCTTCTCCCAACTCAACGCTGGGATCAATCACAGCGGTGGGATGGATGCCAACGGGTAGGCGGTAGGGCTGGTAAAACAGCTCGATGGCCTGGGCAAACAGCAGACGGGGATCCTTCCCTCGCAGGCAAGCAATGGGGCGGGGCAGAACCAGCGATTCCTCCACAATGACGGCGCTGGCTTGGGTCTGCTCCAGCAAGGGTAGGTAGCGGGCTTCACTGAGAAAACTCAGCTCTCCTGGGCGCGCCTCTGCTAGGCTAGCCACGCCGTGAATTTCTAGGGTGGGATCTCCCTCGTAGGGGCATCCCAATTTTTGGGCGATCTCCTGTAGCTGCATCAGGCTCGAGATCCTCTACGATTGCAGCAGCCGCACATCCATCACGGTTCCACGCAAGTTGTAGCTAAAGGTCTCGAGCTCCAGGGGAACGCCGACTTTGACGCGGTTGTTGCCTAGGACAATGCCATTTTCTGTCCGCTGGCCCCGTCCCCGTAAAGTAAACACCAGATCAAAGCGGTAGGGCTCGGGGTCAGGCAAGTTCTCAACCCGTCCATCGGGAAAAACCACCGGCACAGTGCGGCTGACATTTTCCACCCGCACCACCTCCACCTGGCCGTAGGGTTGGTTGCGGATAATCAAGTCAGCCTTCTGACCTGCTTGAAAAGGTTCTAGGGATCGGCTGCTAACCCCCCGCACGATCATATCTACTTCCACCGGCAGCGTGGGGCCACCCCCCACCTGGACGACGCTGCCCGCTTGCCGCCCTGGCAAAAACAGGACAGCCACAATCGCCGCTACTACAATGGCCAGCGCCCCCAGATCCAGGAGACTGACTTTGCCCAGGAGACGCCCCTGTTGGTCGACGAGCCGCATGGCCCTCTTTTCTCCAACCCACTGTCCCTGATTGTAGGGCACAGCCATGGCAGCTTCCCCGCCCGTAAAGCCGCTTGAGGAACTCACCTCTAGAGGGACTCAAAGGCCCCGTCTCCCTCCTGACCGAGGATGGTCTGGGCCAATAACCTCAGGTTGACCTGGAGATGGAGCTGACGGGAGTCGAACCCGTGTCCGAGATGGGTACTGGGGGCTCACTCCTTCACAGGCTTAGCCTTTCTGACCCTCGAGGCGGGGATCGCCGTTTAGCTCCCGGCGATGGGAGATCTCCGCCTAAGCTTAGGCTCTCCCTCGACGGAGCCGGAGAAGAGAGCTGCACCCGTTGGGGTTGTGATCCGCCCACTTAACGGGGTCGTGAGAGGATCCTCGAGCTCAGAGTAAGTTCTTGGTTACTGAGCCTTAGGCAGCCAGAGCGGCCGCTTTACGAGCAAAAGGTACGACGTTGTTCGCACGTACTGTGTTGAGCCTGGTGGTAACGGGATAAGCTCAATCCCGACCTGCATCATGAACCCTTGTTCGCCACCCCGTCGAAACCGTTACAGCCCCGGGGTTAGCTTAAATCTAGACTAGCAAAACTCTCGGGGATCCGGCTAGAGTCTTTGCGAATGTGACAAAAGTCCTGCTATCATAACGAAAGTGTAAACTCGGGTCGGTAGCTCAGCGGTAGAGCACTCGGCTTTTAACCGATTGGCCCAGGGTTCGAATCCCTGCCGACCCAGCTTGCGATACCCTCTCCCCCCGGCCTGGCCTAGGCTAGGATTCCAGGAGGCAGGTGGGAGAGGCGGGGTGGCCGTTCTTTCGTGGCAAGACCTAGGCAAAGAGGGGGAGGTCAAGCTGTTGCTGGCGCCGTGCGTGGAGGAAGCGCTAGCGAGCCTGGCGGAGGAGGCTGAAACTCGAGAGACGGTCTTTGTCTCCAAGCTTTGGCACCGAATTCCTGCCCAGGATGCCATCCTCGATGAGTGTCTGCAGGTGCTGGCGAGGGTAGCTCTATCCCTCTGGCCTTATTGGTATGGGGAAAAGTTTGAGCCGGGCACAACGGCAGAGGCTCAGGCTCACAATCGTCTCCGCGCCCAAGAGCTACCAGCAAAACAGGATCCCACCATTGCCAACGCCTGGCTCAAGGCGGCCATGCACCTGTGCCAACAGCAACGCCTGCCTCTGCTGCCAGGGATCCAGCGGGCGATCCAGGTGCAGCAACTGGCCAAGGCCATTGCCCCTCGCGAGCTGACCTTGGCTTTGGCAACCGACGAGACAGAGCCGGCGCCCAGCTACTTACTCGGCTTGGCCAAGGCAGCGATCTGGTTGGCTGACCACAGTCAGGCACGGCTGGTGCTGGTGGTGCCGAGCGCTTTGACTGATCACCCCGAATTGGCCTCCGTGAGCTACGGTGCCATTCGACTGCCGCTTCCTGAGAGGCTAAAGGAGTTCGACAGCTCGGTGCAGGTGGTGGTGGGTTACAAGGGATCCCCTCACCCCTTCAGTCCCGCCGAGAGAAAGCTGGCCGACCGGGTGGCAGCAGATGCGCAGTTAAAGAATTTGCTGGAATTCAACCAAACTGTACAGAGTGTTAACGGACGCGCTTTCCGAGCGGATCTGCTTTGGCGGGAGGGTAAGGTGGTAGTGGAAGTGGATGGGCCAGAGCACCGCGAGCCAAACCACTACTACCAGGATCGCCTGCGGGACTACGAGTTGCTCATCTCCGGCTACTTGGTGTTGCGGATTCCCAATGAGCTGGTGATGTCCGACTGCGAGCGGGCGGTGGAGATGATCCGCAAGGTGGTTCAATTGCAACAGAGCCGGCTTTGAGGCAGGGCTGGAGGTTGGGGAAATGAGCGATTTGTTGCCCAAAAGTGAAATTTTGCTCTGGAAGCTCCTGCTAACAGGGGAAGAACCGACCAAGTCGCAAGTGAAGCCAAAGCATAGGGCCAAAGAGCTCAAGCTGTTGGAGGAAAAGGGCCTCATTGAATGCAAGACTGTAGTCGAAAAGGGAAGGAGGATAACCCGGCTTGTGCTGACTGACAAGGCCTGGGACTGGGCTTCTACCACACCTCCAACGGCCATTGCCCGTTCCAAGTCGCCAGAGGCAGCAGTTGTTTTGCAAAAGGCGTTGGCAACCCTAGTGGATTACGCACAGCGGGAGAACGTTCCCTTGGCGCGGATTCTAGGCCTACGGCCGAGTAGCGCGAACAGACCCTCTCTCGGTGGAGCAGCCCCTGTTCCTACTGGGCAAACGCAGCCCTGGGAAGTTAGCGAAGGGGAGGTTGATCCTAACTTCCTCGAGAAGGTCTTTCGCACCTGCGAGGAGATGGGAGGGCGCTACTACCTAGTCTACTTATCCGACTTGCGCAAAAGATTTCCCGATGTTCCCTCCTGGCTATTGGATCAGGCGCTCCTGACTTTGCACGACCAAGCCAAGATAGTGCTGATGAACCTGGACGATCCTCTGTCCATTACTCCTGAAATCGAAGCCGCAGCTATTGACCTGTACGGCTACAAAAAGCACGTTCTTCGTGTTAGGAACTAGCCATGACTTCCAAGGAAAGTACCTCTTTCTCAATCAACCAACAAAAAGCTCTAGAAGCCCTCAAGGAGGTTGATTTTGATTGGACAGTTCATCTTAGAAAAATCTGGCAACCTCCGGATTTTGACGTTCCTGAGCTTAACCGGGATGTCAGGGAGCAGCTATTCAGCCGGCTGGAGAAGTTAATCCAATCTCCCCAGATGGAGACACCCTTTGGAATCCCTGTGCTTGGCAATGGTGGCTCTGGCAAAACCCACCTTCTCAGGGTCTTAAGACAGCGCTGCTTTGAAAAAGGGGTGGGATTTGTCCTAGTGGACATGACCGATGTGAAAGACTTTTGGGAAACCGTAATCCAGGGCTACCTCACCTCTCTGCTTCAGGAAGAGCCTGATGGCACTAGCCAGCTCCAAAAAATTCTCGATCTGGTCTTTCTGAGAGCTCTCTCTACTCCCAAGCAGGCGAAGGAGATCGCCAGTTTTTCCCACGAATCTTTGCTCGACGTCATTAGACAAACTCTGCAATGGCTATTCACTCAAGATCGCAAGCACACCATCAAGTACCAAGATTGTGTACGAGCTGCCATTCTAGCTAATTCGAATGATTTTTCACTGGCGTCAATAGGTACTAGCTGGATACAGGGCCTAGGTGTGGAATCAGAGGTTGCCCGACAATTCGGTTTTACCAACGCCGGCTTAAATCCTAGTCAAGTTGTTGCAGGACTTTCTTGGCTGATGAGCCTAAGGGGACCCACTGTAGTTGCTTTGGATCAGTTAGATCCCATTCTTGTGCAATCTCAAACAAGTCCTAGTCCTTCGTCATCCTTGCAGGAGCTCTCGCCAGAGACAGAAAGAGAAGCTTCCCAAAACATCACTCATAACATCGCAGGTGGCCTCATTGGGCTACGGGACTGCCTCTCCCGATCCCTTGTCATCATCTCTTGCCTAAACCAGTCTTGGGAAATTCTAACGAAAACAGCTGTTCAAACCTTTACAGGACGCTTTGAGCCGCCTTTAACTTTGAGGCCTCTTCCTCGGGACAGTGTCGCTGTCGCTGAGGGAGTTGTTGTTCCTCGCCTGCAGGCTGCCTACCACAAGGTGGGCTTTATCCCTCCCTATCCTTCCTACCCGTTTAAGCCGGAGTTCTTCCAGCAGAGTATCTATCCTCGGCAGCTCCTCCAGAAATGTCATGAGCACAGGGAGCAATGCCTACGGGAAGGGAGAGTTACCGAGTTAGGTGTCCCAAGTTCTGCTCCTATCACTCCAAGTCCCCCTCCACTGAAGGAACTAGATCGAATCTTTGAGGAGACCAAGCAAAAGGTTGATATTTCCCCGTATTTACAGGAAAACGAGAACGAGATATGGAAAGAGCCCCTAGCTTCTCTGTGCAACTTTCTCTTCTGGCAGGAAAAGTTGCCGGCTAGTATTGGCAGCCAAGTGGAAACTGACTTCCCTGGATCCAGAGGTTTCTCGCCTCTGCATTCTCGCTTGCGGCTAATCTTCTACGAGGCAAACGAGCGGGAAAGGCACCTTTGTTTTACAGCTATTCAATCAACTAATCCTAGATCTTTCCAAACTCGCTTAGTAGCTGCTAGGACGGCAGCCGGGATCGACGCGGCCCTGCGATTTCGCAAGTTGGTAGTGGTGCGCACTACCTCCCTACCAGGAGGCGAACGTACTCAGAAACTGTGGCAAAAGTTCCTTGAGGAGGGTGGGATCCACTGGCGGCCCAGTGAAAGGGAAATCAGGGTTCTGCTGGCCCTGGAGCAGCTCAAATCCAGACCCGGTTTTAGAGATTGGCTGGCGGAACGGCAACCTCTTACCCAACTGGCAAATGCTGAGCCGGATTCAGCGCTGGCCAAAATCCTTGCCTGGCTGAGGGAAGGGATCCCGGCTGACTGGGCTACGAGAGCTGAGCCTGAGGAAAAGGGAGTTTCCTCCCCTCCTAGGGCAGGCAACGGCAAAGCTCCTGAAGCCAAGCAAGACTTGCAGCCGCCGAGACCTTCGCCAGGTTTGTTTGTCGGACGACGCTGGATAGCCAACCGGGAGGGTGAGCCAGTTTTTCTGCCCATCGAGGAGCTGGTGCGGCACACTGTGATTTTGGCTGGCAGCGGCTCGGGGAAAACGGTGCTCTTGAGGCGAATGGTGGAAGAGGCAGCCTTGCAAGGGATCCCTTCCATCGTCATCGATGCAGCCAACGACTTGGCCCGGCTGGGGGATCCCTGGCCTGCCGCTCCCGAGGGCTGGACAGAGGAGGATCAAGCCAAGGCAGAGCGCTACTTTGCCCAAACCGAGGTGGTGGTTTGGACCCCTGGGCTGGCGGCGGGCAACCCCCTCACCCTTGCCCCCCTGCCGGACTTTGCTGCGCTGGCCGGTGATCCCGAAGAGCTGGAGCAAGCCGTCGACATGGCCTGGGGCGCCCTCCAGGAGATCGTGGCCCCCGGCAAGACCGTCAGCGACGAGCTGAAGCGGGGGGTTCTTAAGGCAGCTTTGAAATACTTTGCCACCCACCAGCCGGGATCTCTAGCTGACTTTGCCGAGTTCCTTGCGGACCTGCCTCCGGAAGCAGGAGCTGGTATCAGCAAGGCGCCGCAACTGGCGCTGCAGATGGCTAATCTCCTCAAGGCTGCCATGGTTAACAACAAGTTGCTCCATCAACAGGGGATGGCGTTGGATCCGGCCATCTTGTTGGGGCTGGGCTCAGACTACGGCAAAACCCGGGTGTCGGTTGTCAACTTGGTGGGCCTTCCCACCCTGGGGGAACAGCAGCAATTTCTCAATCAACTGGCCATGGCGCTGTTTACCTGGATCAAGAAAAACCCCGCCCCGCCGGAAGCGCCAGTGCGCGGGCTGCTGGTCATCGACGAGGCCAAAGACTTTGTGCCCTCCCAGGGGACTACCCCCTGCAAGCAGAGCCTGCTGCGCCTGGCCGCCCAAGCGCGCAAATACGGCTTGGGTCTCATTTTTGCTACCCAAGCACCCAAGAGCATCGACCACAACGTCATCGCCAACTGCTCCACCCAGTTTTTTGGCCGGGTCACGTCTCCGGCAGCCATCGAGGTAGTGCGGGAGCAAATTGCCCAGCGGGGAGGAAGCGGAGAAGATGTGGCTGTCTTAAAGGTGGGACAGTTTTATCTCTCCTCGCAGCAGCTTCACCCGCCCTGCAAAATCCAAACTCCCTGGTGCCTGTCTTTTCACGCCCCCACCCCTCTAAGCGAAGCTGAGGTGATCCAGCGCTCCCAGGCAGTTAAGCTCTAGGCTCTCATCTTAGCAGTTTTGCCGCTGTTGGCTGTCGCGGCAATCTTCTCATTGCTCTTCTATTCCCTGGCAACTTGCTGCTGCCAATTCCTGAGGCTGCCTGGCAGTTGGGAGGCCTCTGGAGCTATGCTCCCTTAAGGCAACTCGGGCAAGCTCGAGCAGGGATCCTCGGGAGCAGGGCAATGGGGCAGGGGCTAGGAAAAGCTCAGCAGCGGTGGTGGGTGTTGGGTCTAGTGGTGATTTGGGCTTGGCTGAGCTGGGGGAGGATGGCCTGGCCTGCTGCCTCCTGCCAGGATCCTCTCTTCCTCCGGCAAATCTTGGCCGCAATGGGCCGGCCTGAGGTGGTGGTGGAGGAAGTAGCTCTGTTTGATAGAGATCAGTGCCTTGTCCAGTTGGTGTTGGATCGCCGCGGGCTAAGGGGATCCCTGCCGCCGGAGATCGGCCAGTTTCGCCGGCTGCGGGCTCTGTCCCTAAGCTACAACCAACTTTCCGGCCCTATCCCCGCCGAGCTGGGGCAGTTGAGGGAGTTGGAACAGCTTTTTCTCGACTACAACCAGTTCTCCGGCCCCATTCCACCGGAGCTAGGACAACTGGGCAAGCTGCGGGGACTGTTTTTGGATCACAACCAGCTCTCTGGATCCATTCCTCCAGAGCTAGGTCGGCTCAGCCGCCTAGAAAACCTCTGCTTGCAAGATAACCAGCTCAGTGGCAGCATTCCTAGCCAACTCGGCCAGCTCAGCTCTCTTAAGGGGCTGTTTTTGGATCGCAACCAGCTTTCTGGGCCCATTCCGCCCCAACTGGGGCAACTGCGCAACCTGGAAAATCTGTACCTGTCGGACAATCGCCTCAGCGGACCCATACCCCCCGAGCTAGCCCAGCTTAAGCAATTGCGGGATCTGCGCCTGGCCCGTAACCAGCTTACAGGCAAGCTGCCCAGCTTCTTGGCAGAACTGCCGCGGCTAGAACGGCTCCACATTGGGGGCAACCCCGGCCTGTGCCTGCCAGCCGCCCTTTCCAGTTGGTTTGCCGGCCTCAGTGAAGGGGATCCCGCCCCCACCTTCCCCTGTCCCTAGGGCAGGGATCTCCAGCTCTCGCCTTAACCTGCGATACTGGGATCAGGTGTCCACAGCCCACTACGCGAACGGTCAGCCATGTATATCCTAGAATTGCTTTTGAAAGGGAATCCCGCCCCCATCGTCGTCCACCAAAAAGAGGAGGAAGCGGCCAACCGCGCCTACCAAAGCGTGGTCAACGCTCTCCAGAGCGGATCCCCCCAAAGCTTGGAGCTGACCTGTGACCGCACCGGCAAAAAGGTGTTCCTGCTCACCGGCGAGCTGTGTGGCGTGCAAATGACCACCAAGTCGGGTGGCCCTGGTGCCCCAGGAACTCGTCCCGGCTTTTTGGCGCAGTTGCAGGGTTGAGAGCAGCTCTTCGGGTCTTCGCGAGGGATTCTCATGTCGGAGAGGGGGACAGAGTCCTTGCGCGGCGGCAAGAGGGAGTCCCCGCCGGCCATTCGGGTGGAGGGCCTGACCTTTGCCTGGCCGGAGCGTCCCCCGGTTCTGCGGGAGTGCAGCTTTGTCATTCCCAAAGGCCAGTTGTGGATGCTGCTGGGGCCTAACGGCAGCGGCAAGTCTACCCTATTGCAACTGTTGTCCGGATCCCTCACCCATCCTCAGCCCCTAGCGGGCCACCTGGAGGTGCGCGGGCGGCTGGGCCACGTGTTTCAAAACCCGGATCACCAACTGTTCATGCCGACGGTAGGGGCAGACGTCGCCTTTGGTTTGGGGGCAGAACCCCTCACGTTGGAAGAGATTGCCGAGCGGGTGGAAATGGCCTTGGAGCAGGTGGGCTTGCGGCACTTGATCCGCCGGCCCATCCACGGCCTCAGCGGTGGGCAGAAGCAACGGGTAGCAGTTGCCGGGGCGCTGGCCCGGCGCAGCGAGGTTCTGCTTTTGGACGAGCCAACAGCCCTGCTGGATCCCGAGAGCCAGGCGGAGTTGCTGCGGTGCATCCGCCGCCTGGTGGATCAAGAGGGGATCACCGCTCTCTGGGTAACCCATCGGCTGGCAGAGCTGGAATGGGCGGATGGAGCAATTTTCCTCTCCGAAGGACAGGTGCGCCATCAGGGATCCCCAGAGCAGGTGCGGCAACAGCTTGGACAACTGTTTGGCGCCTTCAGGTCTTAGCCCCGCTGATCCCGAAGAGATCGCAAAAGGGTGGCTGCAACCCCCGGCGGTCGCTGCTTAGAATGGTAATGTATCCACAGCGATCGATAGGTTGGCAGCAAGGCATCATCCTGGACTTATCTACCCTGCGGAGCGGCAGGTTTCTGCCTGTTGATCCGCGAGTGCGCTAGATCCCTGCGGATCTGCGTCAGCAGATTATACCCGTGGGCCCCTGGCCCCATCTCGTTGAAAGGAGCTTGAGAATATGGGACTGTCTGAAGTCATTGCCAAAGAGCTGGAGAACGCGCGCAAAGTCTGCTCTGAGTACGGCGAAGGGGATCCCCACTGCCGTGCAGCTTGGGATGCTGTTGAGGAAGTGCTGGCAGCCCGCAGCCACCAGCCCAAAGCTCCCAGCAGCCTTGAGCAGCACTGTGCTGAAAACCCCGACGCCGTCGAGTGCCGTGTTTACGACACCTGATTTCTGGTAACCCTGCAGATCGGTCTCGGTTTATCGACAGCGATCGCAAGTGGGATCCCCGACAAGATCCAGCGGCCTGCCAGCTCCCTGCTGGCGGGCTTCGTCTTTCTGGGCCGGAATGCGTAGCTGGGCACCGAGAATTGAGTCCAGCCGGGACACTTTGCTCACCCCAGGAAGAGGGAGGATCGCCGGCTACTTCGAGCAACAACCCTCGAAACCCCAGCCCCTCGAACTTGAGGGTTGTGGGAGGCACCCTGCTCGCAAAGAAAGTTTCTCACGGAGAAAGCTTTTGAGCAGAGTCAGCCCGCCGCCATTGCCTCATCCACAAGACAAAGGCTGTTCCCAGCAGCACCATTTGTGGGATCAGCGTCTGCCAAGTGGGATACAAACCCAACCAGCGCAGCTTCGGGATCCCGGATAAGGGGGTGATCGGAAGCCAGCCCGCCACTTGCAAAGCATGGAGGCCGCTGCCCAGGAACTTAAAGCCCAAGTAAAAAATCAGCAGGCTTAAACCCCGGAAAAAAGCCCCCAAGGGCAGCTTCAGCCCCACCTGCAGCAGCAAGACCGCCATCCCCACCAGCAGCAGGGATCCCAGACCGATCCCCAGCCAGAGATCTTTTGCCGCCAGGGAAGGGGCCAATCCCACGTAAAACAACACCGTTTCTGCCCCCTCGCGAAACACCGCTGCAAAGGCCAGGAAAGCTAGGGAAAAAACCTGGCCTGTGGCGAGCGCTGCCTGGGCTTGTTCTTGCACAAAGGTCTGCCAGGAAGCAAGGGCGGCCCGCCGGTGCAGCCAGAGGCTGACCGAAAACAGCAAACCTGCTGCCACCAGCCCAGTCATCCCCTCCAGTACCTCTTGGCGGGTGTGGGTCAGCAACTGCTGGAAAAACAACTTCACCAGCAAGGCGAGCATCACCGCTGCCAGCAGACCCATGGATCCCCCCAGCCACACCCAGCGCTGCGGGGCCGACTGCCCACTTTTGCGCAGAAGGGCCAGCAAAGCCACCAGCACCAAAAGCGCCTCCAGACCCTCCCGCAGCAAAATCGAGGCAGCATCCAAAAAGGTGTAGTCCGACATAGGTTCACCCAGGCAGGTGGCTCAATTCTAGCGTTGCCTGAGGAGAGGCTCAGGTGGTGGCGGGGATGAACTTCAGAGCAGCAGAGTTGATGCAGTAGCGCAGACCCGTTGGTGGGGGACCGTCCCGAAACACGTGCCCTAAGTGACCACCACAGTTGGAGCAGTGAACCTCGGTGCGAGGCACAAGCAACTTCCAATCCGTCTTGGTGCCGATCACATGAGGAGCAATCGGCTCCCAAAAACTGGGCCAACCAGTGCCACTGTCGTATTTGGCTGCCGAGGAAAAGAGCTCCTGCCCACAGCCAGCGCAGACATAGATCCCTGGAGCCTTGTTGTCGTAGTAGGCGTTGCGGAAGGGGGGCTCGGTTCCCTCTTGGCGCAGCACATAGTACTGCTCTTCGGTGAGCAGTTGTCGCCACTCAGCGTCGGTTTTGGTAACGGGATAGATTTCTTGAGCCATCGCCTGTTGCTCTCCTGTCAAGCTGAGGGGTGCCGTAACGAACCCGGCCACTGTCAAGTCAAAAGCTTGCCTCGTCGCATAAGCGGTTTGTCCGTCCTGACATGGGTGAAGCCATCGCCGCCGGACTCTCCAGTTGCCCTGTCCGGCTGTTTCTGAGACTTGCAAGCAGATGCTTGTATGTATCTTAACTCTTCTTCACGTCTTCTTCCCCACAAAGGCGAAGGTACGGGTATCTTCACCATTGGTCGGCTACCCCTCAGCCAAAGCCGGCAGTTTCCGCGCGGCAAAGAGTCGGCGAGCTTCTCTATGAGTTCTATCTGTAGCTTCTATCCCTGGCTGGGGACATACTCCCGCTACAATGAGCACAGGCAAGGGATCCGTTCGGCCTAGGCGGGCTGGCCTGGGGATTCTTTTGCTAACCCTGAAAACGACGGAGTTATTGCCATGTTGCTGGTCGGCTCAGGCGCCAAGTTTGTGCAGCAGCTCGAGCAGTGTGGGGCTCTGGCCATCTTTGTTACCCCAGAAGGGGGATCGGAAGGGCACTACCTGCGGCGGCTGCGCGGAGCTGGCTACGAGGTAGTCACCCTTTCCAGCAAGGGGATTGGGGATCTGGCCAGTTATCTGACGTCCAGCCATGGGGTGCGGCCTGCCACGCTGGGCAAATCGCAGCGGCGCACCTATTTCTACCCCTCGTTGATCGAGCAGTACCGCGCCACCTTGCCCCCAAAGGCCAAGGGATTGGTGTTTTGGTTTTACGAGGGGCATGTGCTCAGCCGGCAAGAGCTCTCCTACCTGGTGAAGCTGAGCCAAGAAGATAAGGGCGTGAAATTTGTGGTGGAGCTGGGTCGAGAGCGGTCAATTCGGTGGCAACCTCTGCAGAGTGCCTGAGGATCTGTTCAGATTCCTCGAAAATTCTTTGCTACCATCTCAAGTAGGCGGCCTGCAGCCCAGACTCTCATCTTGCCGGTGGCCTTCCGTGCCTGTGACCTTGCCGAACGTCTCGCTGCAACAGGGTACTTGGTTTAAGCTGATCTGCGGCGCAAGTTTCCACCACTTGCCGTCGATTCGAGAGTTAGCTTTCCTCTACACGCTTGCCGGTGCCGATTGCATTGACGTCGCCGCTGACCCAGCCATTGTGCAAGCTGCCCAAGAAGGGATCCGGCGGGCCCAGGCAGAAGATCCCCAGGTGGGGTCCCCCTGGTTGATGGTCAGCGTCAACGACGGCGAAGATGTGCATTTTCGCAAGGCGGTGCTGACGGATCCCGTCTGTCCTGCCGACTGTCCGCAGCCCTGCCTAGCCGTTTGTCCGCCCCACGCCCTGATCCGGGCAGGCACTTCCACCCAGGTTCACATCCGGGCAGAGCTCTGTTACGGCTGTGGCCGCTGTGAGCCGGTGTGTCCCCACCAACGCATCGCCACCCAAGGCTATCAGGTTGCGGCGGCGGAGATCCTGCCGTCCTTGCTAGAGCTGGGGGTTGAGGCGGTGGAAATCCACACCCGTATCGGTCGACAGAGCCAATTCGCGCAATTGTGGGGATCCCTAAAGCCCTGGCTGCGGTGGCTGCGGGCCGTCTCGATCAGCTTTAACGATGGTCCCGGCCTCGAGGTCTATTTGCGGGATTTGCTGGCCTTGATGGATCCCTTGCCGGAGGTGTTGATCTGGCAGGTGGACGGTCGGCCTATGAGCGGGGATCTTGGAGCTGGCGCCGGCAAGGCCACTCTGAAGTTGGCCCGAAAGGTGTTGAGCATGGGGTTGCCCGGCTATGTGCAGTTGGCAGGAGGAACCAATGGGCAAACGGTGTCGCTGCTGGATCCCCGTTGGCCGGTGGCGGGGGTGGCCTTCGGCAGCTATGCGCGACAGTTGGTGGCCACCTACTTGGAGGGGGGGCCTGGATTGGCAGGTGGGATCCCAGTGGCCAAGCAGTTGGTGCAGCAAGTGAAGCAACGAGCGGTGGCCCCCAGACAAACCTGTTTTTCCAGTGTTTAACAACGTTGCCCGACCATGAGTTTCTTAGTACAGCCCTTCAACCCGTCGGCGGATCGGGAAGGTGCTCCGCACCGCTCCAGCGAACGCACCTCTTTTCCCGGGCAAGTCCTCTACAACGACGATTTGGGCAAGCTGCTGGACGTTCTGCCCGCCTCCATCCGCCAGCGCCTGGAGCAGCATCCCCAGTTGGATCGGCTGGTAGAGGTGGTGCTGGATTTGGGCCGCCGCCCGGAAGCCCGCTTCCCCGGCTTTGCCGATTACCTCTCGGAGGAGGTGGTCACCCGCGCCGACCTGGATCTGGTCATCAGCCAAGTGGGAGAGTTTAGCGGCGACAACCGCGCCGGCATTGCCTCAACTCTGCACCGGATCAGCGCCATTCGCAACCGCCAGGGCACGATCATCGGCCTCACCTGTCGGGTAGGGCGTTGCGTTATCGGCGTCATCAGCATGATCCGCGATTTGGTGGAGCAGGGCCGCTCGATGCTGTTGCTGGGCCGCCCAGGGGTGGGCAAAACCACCGCCCTACGGGAAATTGCCCGCGTGCTGGCGGACGAGCTGCACAAACGGGTCATCATCATCGATACCTCCAACGAAATTGCCGGCGATGGCGACGTGCCCCACCCAGGGATTGGCCGGGCCAGGCGCATGCAGGTGGCCAGCCCGGAGCTGCAGCACAAGGTGATGATCGAGGCGGTGGAAAATCACATGCCGGAAGTGGTGGTGATCGACGAGATCGGCACCGAGTTGGAGGCTCTGGCCTCCCGCACCATCGCCGAACGGGGGGTGCAACTGGTGGCCACTGCCCACGGCAACCGCATCGACAACCTGATCAAAAACCCCACCCTCTCCGACCTAATTGGCGGGATCCAGTCGGTCACGCTCGGAGACGAAGAGGCGCGGCGGCGGGGCTGCCAGAAGAGCGTCTTGGAGCGGAAGGCCCCCCCCACGTTTGAGATTGCGGTGGAGATGCTGGAGCGGGATCGCTGGGTCATCCACGAAGATGTGGCGGCCACTGTGGATCGCCTCCTGCGCAACCGCGAGCCGCTGGTGCAACTGCGCAGCCTGGACGAACGCGGCCAAGTGGTGATCGAGCGCCCCACCCTGTCTGGGCCCCAGTGGCCCCCCCCTGCCGGCAGCACCCTGTCCCCAACACGGGAGCGGGGGGGATGGCGCCGTTCTGGGCGGATGGAAGCTCTGCCCCTAGAACCAAGTGAAACTCGTCTGCGCCAGCCCGGCGAATCTGGCTCGCCTTCGGCCAAAAGGGAGGAATCTGTCCCGCCAGCAGCAGCGGGATCCCGTGCTGAGCCTCAAGTTATGGCCAGCCCCAAGGCAGAGTCCAGGGCTGAGGCGGAAGAGGATGCCGACTGGGAGGAACCTGCTGCGGCTGCCCTGGCAGAACGGCAACGGGATCTGGATGGGCCGCTGAGGATCTATCCCTACGGGGTTAGCCGCTTCCATCTGGAGCAGGTGATCCAGACTTTGAAGCTGTCGGCGGATGTCACCAAAGATCTGGATGAGGCAGATATTGTTTTGGCTTTGCGATCCCAGGTGCGCAGCCGCTCCAAGATCCAGCAACTGGCCCACGCCCGCCAAATCCCGATTCACACCGTCAAGGCCAATACCCTGATCGCCCTTGCCCGCGCCCTGCGTCACATCCTCAACATCGAAAGCGAGGACGGCTCCGATTCCGACCTAGAGCTGTTCATTCGGGCCAGCTCGGGCGACGAAACGGAAGCCTTGGAGGAGGCCCGGCTGGCGGTAGAGCAGATCGTCATTCCCAAGTCCCAGCCGGTGGAATTGCTGCCCCGCTCCCCTCTGATCCGCAAGCTGCAGCACCAGCTAGTGGAGCACTATCACCTGCGGGCCCAGAGCTTCGGCGAAGAGCCCAACCGCCGCCTGCGCATCTATCCCAACTAGCTCCAGCCAGGGTTCCTCAGGCCAGCAGGGATCCGGCGATCATCCCTGCCAAGAGAATGAAGCCCTGGAGGACGTTTTGGCCGAAGATGGCCATGTAGAGAGTGGGAGGGGGATTGACCTGGTGAAGCTGCCAGGTTTGCCGGCCCCAGAGAGCGGCGGCAACTGCCAGGCTAAGGAAATAGACCGCGTGCAACTGCAGGCTGATCCCCACCCCCAAGAGGGCAAGGGCGGCGCCCAAGAAAAACAGCCCCACCGCCGTTGGGGTTTGTCTCCCAAAAAAGCGGGCGCTGGAGTGGATCCCGGCCCGTTCGTCGTCCTCTCGATCCGATAGAGCATAGACCGTATCGAACCCCAACGTCCACAACACCGTGGCCAGCCACAGCCAGCCCAGCCCCTCCTCCCACAGGGGTGTGTGGGGATCTTGGCCGCTCACCGCTGTCCAACTGATGAGCACGGCAAATCCCCAGGCCAGGGCTAGCACCAGTTGGGGCACGGGAAACACCCGCTTAGCCCCCGGATAGAGCAGGATCACCGGCACTGCCGCCACGCAGAGGGCAAAGCTGACCGGGTTGAGAAAAAGCGCCAGCCCCGCCGCACAGGCCAAGGTCAGCAGCGCCATCACGATGCCGACGGCAACGGTCAGTTCGCGGCTGGCCAAGGGGCGGTTGCGGGTGCGCTCCACCAAGGGATCCAAATCCCGATCCCAGAGGTCGTTGATCACACAGCCCGCCCCGCTGGTGGCCAAGCTGCCCAAAATCAGGATCCCCACCAGCGGCCAAGGCGGCGTTCCCCGTCCGGCCAGAAAAGCCCCCCACAAAGCCGGGATCATCAGGATCAGCCGCCCTGCCGGCTTATGCCAGCGCAACAGCCGTAAAATCGCTCCGCCAGTGGCCCAGAGTGCAGAAGGAGAGGCAGACATAGCCAGGTCGAAAGAGGGCCAGTTGCCGAGAGGAATGGAGCTCCGCACCGATCTTAAATCATCCTAAACTGGCCCGTCCTGGAACCCTTGTCGTCCCCCTCGCCGTCTCTACTTTTTGGCCAGCATTTGGCTCCTCTTTTCCCACTATTGGCCAGCCTGAGAAGTTTGATATCCTAGCGGGGGGCTGCTGTTGAGGGTGATGAACTTTGCTGCTTTTCCCCTGTGAGGCCGTTCGCGCAAGCGAGACGGAGTCTGCCATGCAAGCAACCCTTTCCATGACCAGTCAACTTCCCGAAGTTCAAGTCAAGGAAGCTCCTCCCCTTCTGGAGACTCTGCTGGTGGTGGACGATGAGGATGCAATCCGAGAAACCGTTGCCGTTGCTCTCGAAGAACAGGGATACCAAGTTTTGCAGGCCGCCGATGGTCGACAAGCGCTGGAGCTGGTTCACACGGCCGAACGGCTGGATTTGATGATCTTGGATTTGATGCTGCCCGGCTTGAACGGCTTGGATCTGTGCCGGCTGTTGCGCCGGGAGGGCAACACCATCCCCATCCTGATGCTGACGGCCAAAAGCAGCGAGACCGACCGGGTGGTGGGCCTGGAGCTGGGAGCCGACGACTACCTGACCAAGCCCTTCGGCATGCGGGAGCTGATCGCCCGCTGTCGCTCCGTGTTGCGCCGTCGGCAGCAGTCCCACGCCAGCGAGGCCACGGTGCTCCGCTACGGGGATATTTGCATGTTTACCCAAGAGTGTCGCGTCTTGGTGCGGGGAGTGGAGGTGAGTTTCTCGCCTAAGGAGTTCCGCCTGCTGGAGCTGTTTATGTCCAACCCTCGCCGCGTCTGGACGCGGGAACAGCTCTTGGAGCGCATCTGGGGATCCGACTTCATGGGCGACAGCAAAACGGTGGACGTCCACATCCGCTGGCTGCGGGAAAAGTTGGAGCTGGATCCCAGCAACCCAGAGTATTTGGTGACGGTGCGCGGCTTCGGCTATCGCTTTGGCTAGGGTTGGGAACTCCTCTCACGCCAGCGGCGGGCAAAAGAGAGGGCTTCGGCGCGGGTTTGGATCTGCCCCGCGGCCTGCGCCTCCTGTAGAGCCTGCAGCAACTGGCCCACCCAGGGTCCGGGTTTAGCACCCAAGCTGTGCAGCAGGTCGTTCCCATCCAGCAGGGGCACCAAATGGGCCAGGGGATCCTGGGGATCTTCGTAGCGCCGGAGCCAGGATTCTATCTCTCGGGGGCTGCTGCCGGTGGCTGCTGCCAGCAGGGCCAGGCCGCCGAAGAGGGATCCCGCCTGGTGATAGAGCCGCCACTGTTGTCCGGGAGTGGGGGAATGGGTCAGAAGCGTTTGCAACAGGGGTAGAAGCTGGTGCAGCTTCTGGATGGCCCGCATCTCGGCGCGGCTAAAGCGCAGCCGTTCCAGCTCGGCTTCCACCGTCTCGGCAGGGGTGCCCGCCGGATCCCACAGCAGGGCTGCCAACACCGTTGCCAACAGGCCGCCGCGCCGATCCGCCAAAGGCTGGGCCAGCTCCGCCAGAGTGCGGGGATACTGAAGCTGCCAGATCTCGGCCCATTGCCACACCGCTTGGGCCTGGGCAAAGCCGGGGCTCTGGGGCGCTAGGCGGGGCAGCCAAGCCGCTAGCAGACCTGCCGCCACCGCTGCCTGCAGGTGGGCCAAGCCGGGGATCCCCGTCTCCAACAAGGTCACCACCTCGGCCCGCACCCGCTCTGCCGCCACCCTGGCCAAAAGGGGGGCCCGCTGACGAATCGCCTCTGCCGTGGCCGGATCCAGCGCAAACCCCAGTTGAGCTGCCTGGCGATAGGCCCGCAACAGCCGCACCGGATCGGCACTGAGGTTGTCGGGGTGAACCATGCGCAGACACCTCTGCTCAATGTCTGCCCGCCCCCCCGTGGGATCCAACAGGTGCCCCTCCTGCAGTTCCAGAGCCAGGGCATTGCAGGTGAAGTCCCGCTGCCGCAGATCTGCCTCCGGGGTGGGGCCCACCTGCAGGGCCGCGTCCACCGTCGCCGCTGTGGGGGTGGAAGCCCCTCCTTGGCCCAGCACGATGCGGGCAATCTGTCGCTCCGCATCCAGCACCACAAAGCCGGCCTTCAGCCGCCGCGCCACCCCCGCCGCCCACCCCACGGGATCCGCCGGACACATTAAATCCAGATCCACCGGCCCCTTGGAGTCTCCAGCCTGGCCCCGCAGCCAAGCCAGATAGGCATCCCGCAGGGATCCCCCCACCCAGTAGCTCCCCTGGGGCAGCCACTCTTTGGGAAAGGGCAGCCGTTGGCGGAAATAGGTCAGCAGCCACTTGCTCAGCAGGGCTTCGCTCATCGATGTGCACAGGGGGGAGACTTCGATGATCTAAAGGGCTAGGATCCCCAGAGCGCAAGCAACCAGACAGGCCGTACCCTCACCTGACCGCTGCGCAAAAACAAGCGATTGCTTTTGGGGATTTGACCCTCGCTTGCCCAGGCCCGCTCGCGGCCTGGATCCCTTTTAGCTATCGCTCCAGCAGCGAGCCGCCCACCGCCGCCGGTACAAAAGCAGGTGCTGAAGTGAGCAGATGGGGCCGCACCAGCGCCACCAGCCCGGCAATAAACAGCGGGTCGGCATTCAACGCGGGCACGCGGCGAAACTCGCGGATCCCAGCCTGGTGGGCCAGCTCCCGATACTCGATGTCGATCTCCTGCAGGGTTTCGATGTGCTCCGACACAAAGCTAATCGGCACCACCAGCAGTTGCCTGACCCCGCACGCTCCCAGCTCTGGGATCACCGTCTCGGTATAGGGCTGCAGCCAGCGCACCGAGCCCACCCGGCTCTGATAGGAGAGGGTGTGGCGATTGGGGCGCCCAACTTCCCGCCAGATGAGCTGGACGCAGGCCTCCATCTCCTGCTGGTAGGGATCCCCGGCCTGGGTGACATAGCTTTCGGGAATGCCGTGGGCGCTAAAGAGCACATGCACCCCTGCCGGATCCTCGAAGGCATCCAACTGCTCCCGGATGGCCCTAGCCATGGCCTGGACATACTGGGGCTGGTCGTACCAAGAGCAGATCTGGCGGCGCTCGATGCGGGCCAGCTCCGGGTCTTCGGCCCAGAGGCGATCCAGGAGTTTGAAGCTGGAGCCGGTGGTGCTGATGGAGTACTGCGGGTAGAGCGGCAGCACCACCAGGCGGGTGATCCCATCCGACTTGATCTGCTGCACCACCGACTCGATCAGCGGGTGCCAATAGCGCATGGCCACATACACCGGCACGTCGTAGCCCGCCGCCACCAGTTGAGCCTGCAACGCTTGTGCCTGGGCGGCGGTGATGCGCCGCAAAGGGGATCCCCCCCCGATGGCCGCGTAGTTGCGCCGGGATTTGGGCGCCCGCAGCGTGGAGATGGCCCAGGCAAAAGCCCTCTGCAAAAAGGGAAAGGGCAGGCGGATCAGCTCGGGATCGGCAAAGAGGTTGTAGAGAAAGGGCTGCACATCAGCCTGGGTCTCTGGCCCCCCCAAGTTCAGCAGGAGCACGCCGCTTTTGGACATGACAAACCCAATGACCTTCCTTATCCACTGTAGGAGGTCTTGCCCCCCAGCGGGGAAGGGGCATTAAGTTTTCTTGCAACCTTTCTCAGCTTTCTCTCGGCCCCCATCCTTAGCCAGGGATCCCCCCTCCTCCCCTACTGCTCCGCCCGGTGTCAGCTAGAAACCGCAGGAGCCCCGCGCTCTGGCGCAGCCAAGCGTCGGGAGGAATGCGGTCTGTTGATGTATAGTGACAGCATGACCCAAGTCTTGACTATTTCCTGCGAACTGTTCGCGCTAGCGGGACGGAGTCCTATCGGAGTCGCAAGCCGCCAAGTTAGATGCGACGCTGGACGCCTTTGTGCAGGCCTTGAACTGGGTCAACCAAAACACGCCGGAGAAGATCCTCAACGCCCTTAAGCTCCAATCTCTGGGTTACCGCGACATCCGTGCCCGCTTTGGCCTATCCAGCAACCTGGCACAACAGGTATGCAGACGGGTGGTATCTGCCCGCAAGACTGCCAGCCAGAAAAAACCGTCCGGTCAAAGCCTTCAAGGCGGGCTTCGTGACCTACGCTGCCCGCATCTTCTCCTTCCGAGCGAAAGACTGGACAGTATCGCTCACCACCGTTGAGGGGCGGGAACGGTTGGAGCTGTCCATCGGCAACTATCAACGAGGGATGCTGGCCGGCACCAATCCCCAATCGGCCACCTTGTCAAACGCAAAGAGGGTTCTTACTACGATTTGTGTGGAAACGCAACCGCCGGAGCTGCAAACCGCAGCTAAGGCGATTGGGGTGGACTTGGGGAGGAGAGATATTGCCCATACCTCAGAGGGAGATCCCTGGAATGGACAGCCGTTGATCCTGGTTGCGAGCGGTGCTCCCATGCAAAGCCAGTCAGGGCACAAGGTCTAGTCGGCGTAGATGCCGCCAACTCTTGCAACAGCTGTCTGGTCAGGAGAGACGCTTGCAAACCTGGGTCAATCCCTGCATCTGCAAGGCTATTGTTTCCAGGGCAAAGGCGACCAATAGCACGATTGCCTTGGAAGACCTAACTGGAATCGGAGAGCGTGTCAACCAACCGCCACGGAGCAAAACGGAGCGTCGGCGGTCGAATAGTTGGGCGTTCTACCAGCTGAGGCAGTTTGTGCACTACAAGGCGCTGCGGGCCGGGGTCACGGTTGTGGTGGTGCCGCCTGCCTATACCTCGCAGATTTGCCACCAGTGCCTGTGGATCGGGCAACGGGAAGGGAAACGCTTCCGTTGTGTCAACCCGGCTTGCAGTTGGGAAGGGGATGCAGACTACAACGCAGCATTAGCGTCAGCGAAGCGTAGCGCCTATGTCATTGCATTATTGGGGGCTGCTGTAAACCGGCCACCCTACATCCCCCTGCCCCCCGTATACGGGGGGCAGTCGGAGCCGGGTAGTTTACAACTCTTGGCCGCGGTAAACCCGCTGTAGGGCCGGCGTGACCGAATAGCTATCGACATCGGCCAGGCTCAACTTCAAGCGCAGCGTATTGAGCAGCCGCTGGTAGGGGGGCACAAAAGGGGTTTTGCCAAAGGGTTGGACGGCATCCCGGGCAACTGTCTCCAGAGGGCAGCCACGGTAGCGGAGCGGGCCAGCCCCAATAAGGTGAGCTGAGGATCCCTCTTGGCCGGGATCCACCGTCAAGCCGCGAAACTGAATCGCTCCCGGACGAGAGGCTTTGCGATAGCGCAGATAGCCGGCCCACACCTGAGCCATCCACTCCGGCAGAGCTTCGGGCCGAACGTGGCAGCGCTCCGGCAACAGGCGGTCGTTGAAAAAGCCGACAAGCACAGACCAAGCTTGCCAGAGAACAGCTCCCAAGAGGCGGGCAGCGAGAGATGGCGAAATCTTCATGGCGGAGGCCAAAAATCACTGTGGGTGGGAGTTGCCTTCGATTATATCAACCCCAATCCTGCAAGATGCTCATCTTGAACAGTTTCCCCCTCACTCGAAAGCGGAGGCCAGCTTGGGGCTAGGCGCGTTGAGCCGGCCAACTTCATCGACTACAATAAGCGCAAAGCTTAGGTGCCGTTTAAAGAAATTCTGAAAGCGCACCAACAAGCAGACTCCAGCACTACTGCACTGAACTGAGGGGCTCGAGACATGACCTGGCGCGGCGACATCACTCCCATCAATCGGCTGTGGGGATCCCTTCCCTACCTTCTGCCTTTGGTATGGGCCCTGCCCTTCGGCTTTGTGCCCTCGGGTTTGTTTCAATCTCTGCCAGGTTTGATCCCCATTTTTAGTCCACTGCTGCGCTTGCTGCCCCTGGCCACAGGCTGGTTGGGGGTGGGGATATTTCTCGCCCTGCTATTTTTAGTCCGCAACAGCCGTGTCGCCCACTTTGTTCGCTTCAACACCATGCAGGCGCTGTTGCTCAACATTGCCCTGTTCTTGGTGCAAGTGTTGATGCAGGTGTTTGCTATGCTCTTTGGCAACCTCGGCCTGGCAGCACTTGTCAGCATTTTGGCCACCACCGCACTTCTGGGCGTGATCGCCATCACCGTCTACGCTTGGGTGCAGAACGTTCGCGGCCACTATGCCGAGGTGCCGGTGCTCTCCGATGCCGCCTATGCCTGGATTCGCTATTAATTCCTGGCAAAGAGGGAGGTAGGCAACGCCTAGTCCAGAAGTGAGGATGAAAGCGTTACGCCAACCGAAGCTGCTGGTCGGGCTTGCGCTGCTAACTGGAGTGCTGGCCCTGCTCTGGCCGATGCTGCAGCGGGGCTACCCCATCACTCATTCCACCCACTTCAACCTCAGTTGGGCCTTTCAGTATCAGCGGCAGTTTTTCGGCGGGCAGTTTTACCCCCGCTGGCTGGAGTATTCCAACTTCGGCTACGGCAACCCCACCTTTGCCTTCTATCCACCTCTATGCATGGTGGCCCCTTTGCCGTTTCGCCTGCTGGGGCTGGATATGCCTGGATCCTTGGTGGCCAGCATGGGCCTGGCGATGGCAGTCTTCGGGCTGGGGCTGTACGTCCTGCTGCGGCAAGTGCTTCCTTGGGCTTTGGCGCTGGGCTTGGCCCTGCTGAGCATGGCCGGCCCCTATTGGTTGGTAGACATCTACCAACGGGGGGCAATTGGAGAAGTGTGGGCCATTGCAATCCTGCCCTGGATTTTCTGGGCCTCGCTGCAGACGATCTGCCGGCCCCAGTCCATTGGGCCGGTTGCGGTTTTGGCGCTGAGCTATGGGTTGCTGACGCTCTCTCATCTGCCCACGTTGCTGGTGTTTACCTTGATTTGGCTGCCCCTGCCTTGGGTGTTGGGGGGAAGGGATCCCTTCTGGCCCAGGGTGGGACGCTGCTACCTAGGATTTGGGCTGGGGCTGGGGTGGGCTGCTTTTTATCTGTTGCCGGCCTTTTGGGATCAGCGCCATGTCCAGGTGGACTTTGTCAACTTTGCCGAAGAGTACACGCCCCACCATCGCCTGATGCTGAGCGGGCTCATGCAGCTTCAGCCGCGCTGGACAGAGCACTGGTTTGAGAGCAACCTGGTGGGGTACTGGGTCTGGATGGCAGCGGTTCTGGTGGGGGCGGGGCTCCTGGTTTTTCTGGAGTGGCTGGCCCGCCGAACAGAGGGGACGTTGCTCTTGCAGGGAAGCGGAGCTGACGAATTCCCTCTTGCCAAAGCCACCCTGCTCTACAGCCTGGGAGCCAGCCTGGTGGCGTTGCTGATGATGACGGATCTGCTGGCTGGGCTCTACGAGTGGGTTTTGCCGCTGCGGCGCATCCAGTTTTCCTGGCGCTGGATGGCGGTGACGGCAGTAACCGTGCCTTGGCTATTGGGATCCTTAGCTGGGTGGGGATGGGGGCACAAGCGCCTGCAGCTCCTTTTGCTGGTGGGGATCGGCCTGGCCATGGGAGTACAAACCTGGCAGGGCTTGCAACTGATGTCCAAAGCCGGCTTCGATCTGCAGCTTGTCCAAACCTTTCAAGAGCTAGCTGCGGCCAAGCAGTTCCCCCACGAGCCGCAAGAGCGGCCGGGCATTGCTTTTTTGCACCTGCACTGGCGCTTTCCCGATGGGTTGGCGCTGGTGGATGCGCTGGAATACCGGCCCCGCCAGGCGACGCTGCCCATGCCGCCCCCACAGGTGGATCCGCTCTTGCAGTGGCAAGGCGAGGTAGAGGATCCAGCCGCACTGCTCCAGGTGGAAGAGTGGCGCTATGGCTACCGTCGCTTTCGCGCGGTTAACCCTACCTCCCAAGAACAATCGGTAGCCTTACGCACGTTTTACTACCCCGCCTGGCGCTTACAAATCGATGGACGGTTCAGAGCTGCCGAACCCAACGGGGTGGGGCTGTTGCAAGTGCGGATCCCGCCGGGGGAGCATCGGGTGGAGGTGCGCTACCTGGGCACGGCGGCGGACTGGCTGGGCTGGATCCTGACGGGTGTAGCCGGAGTGCTGCTGGTGGAGCTGCGGCGGCTGCTGCGTTGGAGGCCCTGGCTTAGGACACCTGAACAAGAGATGGCAGAAGGGAGCACTTCCACCTAAACAGGGCTGCCTGCGCTTAATACTCCCCCTCGTGCGGCTGGCTCCGGTTGAGGACAGGGCGTTTTGCGATATCGCCTAGCACGGCGCCTTGGCCGGTGTTGGTCGAGGGCATCAGCTTGGATGGTGAGGGAGTTGACACTCCCACCCAGGGGATTCTTACGCAGTCCACAAAAGAACCCGTAACGGCGTTGTCAAAGCGCCTCTAGACAGTTCCTGAAGGCAAAGCTCCAAGGTTCTGCTGACTTTCTTAAGCAGGTTGGCGGCAGCATTTGCCTCAGCGTTGACCAACCACCCCTTTGCCGTTTGGTACAGGCCCCGCTTGATACGCTTTCCAGAGGGTCTCCACCCGTCGGGTTTTTCACCATAACTAGGTAGCTCATCTCCATCTAGGAAGCTTGCCTGAGAGCTGTACGCTTCCTCTACCTCAATAAACTCCATGCCATAATGCCGACATAATTGCGCAATACGCTCCTTGAACCGACCTGTTGGGATGAAAACAAAGTTTTGGTTAAAACCGCATTCTTGTTTTTGTTCTTTGTTCCAACCGAAGAGGATTCTCCCAATTGAGTGGTGCAAACAGAAGTCAATGACCTTGCGCGCAGCTTTGTGGACCGCATCCGCCGGTTTCTTTTTTCCGTAATTCGGTCAAGCTTTTGCAACCAAAACCTCTGCGGCTTGTGAGTCTTGAGCCTAGCCAGCTCCTTGTTGTGCCACTGGTTGAAGGACTTGACTTTGCGGCCATCAATGATGAAGCTGTGCCCTAAGTTGCTAACGCACGTAAGCCAGTTGTTGACTCCGTGGTCAATTGCTAGAGCTTTTCTCGGATCCAGCGATTGGGGTCGAGCAGGCTTGGCATAGACCCACTCCAGGTACAACAACAGGTACAACAACATAGGTGGCCTTTGGACGGCTAGCTCCAGTTGAACCTACCGGAGTAGGTTGCCTGGGCAGGCTAGTCTTTCCTTGCCCTTTTCCAGCTAAAGCTGGGGGTACTTGACCCAAACCCGTGGCTTTCCCAGCGATGGCTGGTTGCTGGCGATGCCGTTTTAGGGATCCCCCACCTCAAAAGCCCACAGCCCCCGCTCAGCCGGGATGCGGTGCAACTGCCCCTGGGGAAAGCGCCGCTGCAGCGCCGCCCCCTGTTGATCCCATACCCCCTCGTTCAGGAACAGGGTAAACGGCGGCTCTAGGTCTTGGCTAAGCAACGTCTCGGGGGGAAAAACCTTCACCTCTTGTTCTTGCCTGGCAAAAAATTGAATCCAACTTTGCCAGTAGGCAGGCTCTCCCCAACTGAAATAGGGGTAGGCGGCGCTAGCAGCCAAATAGAAGCGGTGGTCGGGATCCCCTTGTCGAGCCGCCACGTAGCGCCCGGTGGCTCCCACATCGTTGCCCTGGGTCCAGCCCTTGTGGACAAAATCCCCAAAAATGGCCAAGTTCCATCCCCCGATCAACAGGACCGCCCCCGCCATCGCCGCTGCCGGCAGCCAACCTCTTGCCCGGGATCCCCAACGTCCCAGGAGAGCAGCCAGCGCCTGGATCCCTTCCAGGGTTAGGTAGGCTACAAAGGGCAGGATCACCAGCAGGCGAGTGTAGTTGGGGGCTTTGGTGATGGCCAAGCTAAAGAGCAGGTAGAGAAACAGGAAGCTGCCCAGGCAGAGCCAGTCGTGGGGTTGGCTGCGCCCTTTGAGAAGGCGGTAGAGCCCGGATCCCAGCCCCAGCCAGATCAAGACCCCTGTCAGGGGATCTACAAAGGCATGGCCGTAGTTGGGATAGATATAGCCCCGGTCGTGCTGGCTGGGGTCGTTGAACATACTTAGGCCGTTGCGGATGTTGCGCCACACCGCCTCGGCTGGCGTAGCGGCATTCACCCACATCTGCTGCAGCGCCCGCCCTTCTGGGAAAAAGAGAAATTGCTGGCGGGCATACTCGGCGCTCACTGGCGGAGCAGTGGCAGTGGCCACCAGAATGGGCGCAGCCACCAGGAAAAACCCCAGCGCCGCCGGCACCGTCAGCTTGGCCAAAGTCCAGAAGGGGTTGGCCTGCTTGTTTTCTCCTTGCAGATCCTCCCGGCCCAGGAGCAGGTAGAGGCCGCCAAACAGCAACCCCAGCAAGATCACCACCCGCCCCGGCAGATAGCCGTAGAGGGAGAAACCCGCTGCCCCTCCCCCCAAATACAAAAGCAGGGGATTCTTTTCCCGCACGCCCTTTAAGATCAAGGCCAGGGCTGCACACTCCACCAGCACAATCAGGTTCTCCCGCATCGCCATGCGGCTGATGCCCAGCAGAGCGTGGTTGGATCCCAGGAGGGCCGCCGCCGCCAAGGCCAGCCGGGGGTTCCAGAACGACCGAAAAAACCCGTAGGCCACCAGAATGGTGACAACCCCGAAGGTGGCATGCACCGTGCGCACATTCACCAGCGTGACTCCCCCCATCAGCCGCGTCAGGCCGCCAAAGAGGCTGAACATAAAGCGGGGAAAATAGAAGTACTCTGGCATCAGCCCAAAGATATCGGGGTAGCGTACCGCTGAAGCCCGCCGGGCCATGGAGGTGATGACAATCTCGTCGGTGTTGATCTGAAAGGGGATGTTGGCCAGGTCGTAGAGGTAGATGGGAGCAAAAACCAACGCCAATAGCCCCAGGTGCAGCAACTCCTGGCGCCAGCGCAGCCGCGTCGGATCCCAAGGGGGCTGAGCTGGGGGAAACTGGGCCACGTACAACCCCACCAACAGGATGCTCAACAACCAGATGCCAACCTGCAAGACGTGGTAGCCGAACAGCCCATACCCAAGGGTCAAGGCTATCCCCAAGCCCAAGCCGGATCCCAGCAGGGCCGGACGCCGAGAAGTTGCCAGCGTATCCCAAACCGCCATAGGACTGGAGTGAGGAACAGCACTGACCCCAGCCTACCAGGCCTCTGCCGGTGTTCGATCCCTCACCCCCGGCCCCTCTCTATGCAATATCAATAAGAAATATCAATAGCCCCGCATCGCCTCGGTCTCCCGCTCCAGTTCCGGCTCCACGAAGTTGGAGGGGTCGTAGAGGAAGCGGTTGACCTCGTCTTCAAGGCGGTAGATCTCAAAAGGCTGCAATTGCTTGCCAGTTCGCAGGGCCAGCAGGTAGCCATCCACCAGCAGGCGCAGCTCGTCAGTGCGCCGATAGCCGCGATGCCAACTGTCCACCAGCGCGTCGGTCAAAGCCTGATAGTGCCGGATCAACTTCGGGTCTTGCAACATGGGGTTCCCTTGCCCTGCTTGCTTCTATCCTAACGTTTGATGTCTGTTTGTGAGGAGGAGTTGCGAAGGGATGAGAAGCTGTGTTGTCTTAAACTGTCACTCCCCCTAACTCCCCTCGACAATGGGCAGATGCAGCCGCGAGGGGGTGTCGCTGCCGCTGTGAAGAGCGAGGGTGAGAATGCGGGCCTCGATGAGCCGCTCTTCTCGCATCCCCGTGCCTGTGTTAACGGGGTAGGCCGGGAAACAGGCCGCGCTAAGGCTGAGGCGCAGGGCGTGGCCGCGGGGAATGCGGATGCAGGTGGGCTGGCAAGGGATCCCAATGGGGGCCTTGGGCTGGGGATCCCGCAGCCGGCGGTAGCCCTGGGAAAAGTTATACACCTGGCCCTCCGGCCTCACCACCGAGAGCACGGCGCAGAGATCGAAACTGGGGCTGTCGGCTTCCACATACACTTCCACGAGAATGTCCCCTGCCAGGACGAGGTCGGTTGCCAGGGGAGAGGTGGTGTAGGTGAGAACATCGGCGCGGCAGTCGAGGGCAGAGCGCTCCTGCGGCCCGGCGGGATGGATGAGGTGGCCTCCTAGGGCCGGCACGGGTCGCCAGGGATCGTGAACAAAAGTATCCGACTGCTGCTTTGGTGGGGGCTCTGGGCGAAGGGATCCCTCTGCTTCAGAAAGGGCGGCCAGGCCGCTGCTGTGCAGGTAGAAAACCTTCGGCTCCGGCGTGGGCCAGGCCTCAAAGCTGCGCCAGCGGTTGGATCCCATCTCGAACAGGCGTACCGGCGGCTCTTGGAGGATCCCTGTGTCTTTGCCTTTGAGGAACTGGTCGAACCAGCGCACCTGCAGCCGATCGATGGGGCTGACGGCCTCGGGGCCAAAGTCCAGCGCCCCCACTTTGCGCCCCCAAGGCAGGTGGGCCCAGGGCCCGACAACCAGGTACTGAGGGTTTTGGCTGCGGGCGCTTATTTCCTTGTAAAGGCGCAGGCTGCCGGTTAGGTAGCTGTCGAACCAGCCGCCAATGTGCAACATCGGCAGATCCACCGCTTCCAGACGGGGGGAGAGCTGGCGCCAGTAGTCGTCGGGCTCGCTGTGCTCCAGCCAGTCAAAGTAATAGGACTGGGGCGCATATTGCTGCAGCACGCCTGGCTTGAGGGGGATGGGATCGTAAAGGGGCAGGTTGCGGGAGGCCTTGAAAAGGGCCTGGTAAGCGTTGGCATCGCCGCGCAGGCGCGCCCCCTCAGCTTCCAGTTGCAGGGCCCAACTGAGGTTGTTGTAGAAAGCGAAGGCTCCCCCCGGATAGGCGGCATCGGCGTAGAGATCGTAGGGCAGCATGGCTGGGCAGATGGCCTTCAGGGCGCTGGGACGGGTGGAGGCGGCATACAGTTGGGTCATGCCTTGGTAAGAAAAGCCGTACATACCCACCACACCGTTGCTCCCCGGCAAAGCGGCCGCCCAGTTGACGGCGTCGAACCCGTCCTCGGCTTCGTGGCGGAAAGGGTAGAAGGATCCCTTGGACGTGCCCCGCCCCCGCACATCCTGGACGACCACGATGTACCCGTGGGCCGCATACCAGCGCGGATGGGCGTATACTACCGTCGAGGCAATGGCCCGCCCGTAGGGCTGCCGCATCAGCAAAACCGGGTAGCTCCCCTCCCCTTGCGGGCGATAGACATCCGCGTCCAGTTGGATCCCGTCGCGGGTGAACATGGAAACGGTTTCTCGGGGGCGCACAGGCAGCATGGTCGGGTCAGTGGGGTCCATTGAAGAAGCCAAGGATCTCCACAGCAGGGGATAGGCGTATTTTAGGCTCAAGACCTGTAGCTCTTCCCTGCCCTGAAAGAGAAACCCGCAGCCAGGTGGATTGAGCTGTTGCTGGAGTTAGGCCAGCTCAGGAGGGCTTGTCGGAAGACCAGACCGAACCATCGGGCAGGATCGCCTCTTTCTAAAGAGGCAACACTTCGTAGGCTCTTGCCCGCACTTTCCACTCCGGGTCGGCTTGAGCAACCCGCAGCAGGAGCCGGATCCCTTTCTCGCCAAGGCCAGGCAGGGTTGCCAGAGCGCGCAGCTTGGCCTGTACCTTCTGCCCCAAGACAGGCAAGTTTTCCGGATTGGGCTCAGAGGGTGCGGAGGACATCGGACGGAGGAGTTGCCCGCAAAAGCTATGGCTACACCAGTCTAACAGCGGCTGGCCTGGAGAAGCCTCTTCGCGCTCGCATCCCGACTTGCACTATACTGTAGGAGCTAAGGTGTAGAAATATGAACATCCTACGGCAGTATATCTTTCCCGCCTTCATCCTGCTGGTGTTTCTATTCACTCTGGTGGTGGTGAGCATTCGCTCGTTTCTGCCAGAAGATATGGCTCAGCCGGCCCCGATCGAGGAGGCAGCAGCGGTGGGCCTTGCCGCTCTTTTTTCCGCGAATGGCTGAGGATGGCTGAACCGGAGATCCCTTTGCCTGCTGGCTACCGCTGGCGCCTTGGCTCCGCCTGGGATCGGCCCTGGGTGCGGCGGGGATTGCAGGCCACCTTGCAGGAATCTTTCCCCGAGCAAAGGCACTGGGATCATCTGGAAGCGACGTTGGATCGCCTCTTCGACCCTCCCCGTACCCCCTGCTGGTGGATCCTCAAGGAAGCAACAGGGGAGCCGGTGGGCGGTGTCTGGGCCGGCGTTTCCACCGATCAAGCCACCCATCGGCGAGTGGCCTATATCTTTTTGCTCTGGGTGGATCCTGCCCACCGGCGGCGCGGACTGGGCAAAGCTTTGATGCAACAGGTGGAACGCTGGGGATCCCAGCAGCAGTTAGCGGCTATTACCTTGCAGGTTTACCGCCACAACCAAGCTGCCCTCAACTTTTACAGGCAGGCCCACTTTACTGTGCAAGGCTACTGGCTGTACAAACCCCTTGGCCCTGCTGCTGCCTCGCAGGAACCGGAAGACTACGAAGTTTTGTAAAGAAGCCGGGATCCGCCCTCAGGTGATTTTTTGATGAAAGCGGTGGCAACGACTGGAGGGAACGCCCATGTCCAGACCTGTCAAACTCAGCGAGGCTGAGATCCAGACCAAGCTGGAAAGCCTGCCGGGTTGGTCCTTGCAGGATGGGAAGCTGCATCGCCAATTTCAATTTCGCTCTTTTGTGGAAGCTTTTGGCTGGATGAGCAGTGTGGCTTTGGTAGCCGAGAGCATGGGGCACCACCCCGAGTGGACCAATGTGTACAACCGCGTGCGGGTGGATCTCACCACCCACGATGCCGGGGGCATTACGGAACTGGACTTCACTTTGGCGCAACGCATGAACGAGCTGGCTGGCTAGACACTCTCTCGGCGGCAGACTGAGCCATAACCAGGGATCCCTGCGGCGCCGCGGGGATCCCTATTTGTTTGCCACTGCTCAGGTCAAGTTTTGACACTCCCACCCAGGGGATTCTTACGCAGCCCAAAATGGACTCGCGAAGGCGCTGTCAAGAAGCAACTAAAGTGGCTCAAGGGCTTTTCCGCTCCGCACTAAAGTACGGGGCTACCAAGCTATCCTCTTGTGTTAGGAGCTGCATCCGTCTGATAGACTAAGCCTAAGGTTAAGAAATGATAATTTTATGAACGTGCTGGTTGTGGGGGCAACGGGAACGCTGGGCCGTCAGGTGGTGCGGCGGGCCATCGAAGAGGGGCATCAGGTTACCTGTCTGGTGCGGAACCCAGCCAAGGCTGCTTTCTTGAGCGAGTGGGGGGCTCACCTCAAGGTGGGGAACCTACTGCAGCCCAGCACGCTCCGAGCGGCGATGGAAGGCGTCGAGGCGGTGATCGACTGTGCCACGGTGCGGGTGACCGACACCCTCAGCGCCCGCCAGGTGGATTGGGATGGCAAAGTTGCTCTGATCAATGCGGCACGGGCTGCCCAAGTGGGGCATTTTATCTTTTTCTCCATCATGGGTGCTCAGCACGAGTACCCTAATGTGCCCCTGATGAATTTCAAGCACCACATCGAGAAATACTTGATCGGATCCCAGATGCCCTACACCATCTTTCGTCCGGCGGGCTTTATGCAGGGATTGATCGGCCAGTACGCCATCCCGATTTTGGAAGAGCAAATTGTTTGGGTAGCCAGCGAGAGCATCCCCACGGCCTACCTCGACACCCTAGATGCAGCTCGATTTGCCGTGCGAGCCCTCAGCGTCGAAGCCGCCAAGCAGCAGGTCTTTCCCTTGGTGGGACCCAAGGCCTGGACTTCCCAAGAGGTCATCGCTCTCTGTGAGCAGCTTTCCGGCAAAAAGGCCAAGGTTCGAACCATACCACTGGGGGTCTTGCGGGGAGCGCGCAGGGTGGCCCAGTTTTTTCAGTGGAGCTGGAACATTGCCGACCGGCTGGCGTTTGTGGAGGTAATTGCCGCCAAAGAGCCGATGTATGCCGACATGACGCCTGTGTGCGAAGCCTTGGGCATTGAACTGGCTTCCCTGACCTCCCTTGAAGACTACCTGGCTGAGTATTTCCAAAAGATGTTGAAACGGATTCGCGAGCTGAAGGTTAAACAACCCAAGGTCAAGAGGCCCTTCTAGGAAACTGCAACCAAACCAGTAGCTGGGACAGGGTAAACTGGATAGCGGCCCAGCATCCCCCAGGGTTCGCCCTGGTTCTTTTCTCAGCCCCGGCTTTCTCTCTATGAGCGAGACGGTTGCCCCCTCCCCTGAAGCGACTGACCTCCATCCCGAACCGGCCATTGCCATCTCCGGCCTGACCAAAACCTATCGCACCGGCTTTTGGCTAAACAAGGTGGTCAGCCCCCTGAAGGATTTTTCTCTAACGGTAGCCCGCGGCGAAACTTTTGGGCTGTTGGGGCCGAATGGGGCCGGCAAAACCACCACGATCAAATGCCTGCTAGGGATTGTGGAGCCCACCAGCGGCAGGGGCACGCTCCTGGGCAAGCCTCTGGGGGATCGCTCCATTAAGCAGCGGGTGGGATATCTGCCGGAGAACCCCTATTTTTACGATTACCTGACGGCATGGGAGTTTCTCTATTTTGCCGGCAAGGTCTTTCGCCTGTCCGATAGCCTCCTCAAGGAGCGGATCCCGCAACTGCTGGAGCTGGTGGGGCTTTCTATCGATACGGCCCGCAAAAAGCAACTGCGCACCTACTCCAAGGGCATGCTGCAGCGCACCGGCATGGCCCAAGCCCTGATCAACGACCCGGAGCTGGTGTTCCTAGACGAGCCGATGTCGGGGCTGGATCCCATGGGCCGCTACCAGATGCGCGAGATCATCTTGTCCCTCAAGCAACAGGGCAAAACGGTGTTCTTCAACAGCCACATCTTGGGAGATGTGGAGGTGATCTGCAACCGCGTCGGCCTCATGGTCGGCGGCAAATTGGTGCAGCAGGGGACGTTGGACGAGCTGCTGGGCCAAAGCAAAAGCTACCACGTGCAAGGGCACGGCGGCGCCATCGACCAGTTCCGCGACCGCCTCGAGCACTTCTCCATCCAGGGATCCCACTGGTCGGGGGAATGGGGCGGATCCCTGCCGGAGCTGCTAACGCTTCTAAGCCAGGCGGGGGCGGTGGTGACCGATTTGCATCTGCAGCGGCAATCTTTGGAAGAATTCTTCGTCGACCAGGTGCGGGCTATTGAAGGGGATCGGCCCGTCTCTGCCTAAGTGGACTCCACCCTAGGTGTCCTGGAACGTCATTTCCGGAGCCTGGATCCCGACTCGGCGATGACGGCGCGGTAGTACTCCTCCAACTGCTGCGTGGCTGCCGACCAACTCCAGCGCTCAGCCTCTTGGCGGGCCTGCTGCCGGAAGAGCTGCCGCTGCCCGGCGCTGTCCAACAGCTGCCGCGTGGCCCGAACAAAGTCGCTGTCGGAGTCCGGCTCGAAGAGAAAGCCGTTGCGGCCGCTGTCCACCACATCGGTAATGCCGCCGCAGCGGGGGGCGATCACCGGACAGCCGGCAGCCATGGCCTCCAACAAGACCAGCCCCAGCGTCTCGGTACGGGAGGGGAACACGAACAGATCCGCGGAAGCAAAGGCCGCTGCCAGGTCTTGCCCCTGCAAGTAGCCCGTAAACACCACATCGTAGCCGGCAAAATGTTGCTCCAGGGATCCCCGCTCCGGCCCGTCGCCCACAATGGCCAGCCGCGCTTGCGGGATCTGCTCCAGCAACACCCGGATCCGCCCCACCTCTTTTTCTGCTGAGAGCCGCCCCACGTAGAGCAACAGGGGTCGCTCCGGCTGCCCTGCCGTGAGGCGGGCCCGCATCTCTGGGCTAGCAGCCTGCGGGTGAAACAGCTCCGTATCCACCCCCCGCTGCCACAGGTGTACCCGCTCGATGCCGTGGGCGCTCAACTCCTGCATCATGGCCGTCGAGGTGCAGAGGTTGAGCCGCGCCAAATTGTGTCCCAGCTTGAGGAGGCTCCACAACACCCCCTCTAGGAAACCCAGCCCGTAGTGCTTGAGGTACTTTGGCAAATGGGTGTGGTAGGAGGCCACCAGCGGGATCCCCATCGTCTGGCTGTAGTAGAGGCCCCCCAACCCCAAAACTGCCGGGTTGACCACGTGGATCACATCCGGTCGAAAACGGTTGAGCAGCTTGCCGATGGCCGGGCCAGGGGCAGCCAGCTTCAACTCCGGGTACAAAGGCAAGGGGAAGCCCGGGATCCCGTAGACCCGTGCCCGCGCAAACCGCCTGGGGGCTCCCTGAGGCGCGACGATAAGCACCGAGTTGCCGCGAGCCGTTAGATGGCGCACTGTGTGGCAAAGCCGCGTGACGATGCCATCCACCTTGGGCAGAAACGTCTCCGTAAACAGGGCTATGCGCATTGGGATCCCAAGCCTAATGAAAAGACTCTAAAGATTCTCTGAGGATGAGTGTTGCACAAAACGGCAACGAGATAACGGCTTGGGACAGCAGCGGCACAACTTTATTCCAGCAGCTTGTCTTGCAGCGGAACAGAATGAGTTGGCTCTTGGTTCTGGCCGAGGGTATCAGCCGCCGTTTTGCTAATCAACAACAGCGTGGCCGCCAGGGCCAGTCCGATAACATCTCGCCACATAATCCGCTCCCACACTCCTCACTCCTCATGCCCCCTACTGTAGCGGCGGTTTTTGCGGCTGGGCAGTGATGGGCGACGGATTTTTAGGTGACAGGAATCACTTCCAAAATTGCGGTTTTGCCCCCTAGTCGCGAAAGGCCAGTTGCAAGCTGGTGATCAGCAAGACCAAAGAGAACACCGCCATCACCCCTCCCCAAAACCAGTAGGGCAAAAACAGGTTTTGGGCAATCTGGCTGGAATCCGAGAGGACCAGCCGCCCGTTAATCACCGCAGACTCCACAAACAGGTAGTCGAGTTGGTGGTAGGTGCTCACACAGGCTTGCACCCCCAAAAACTGCAAGGCAAAGCCCCGCAGCCAAGGAGAAGCCCAGCGAGCTACTGCCAGGATGCCCAAACCCATGGCCGGGAGGAACAACAGGCCAAAGGGAGAGCGCACCCAGAGCAGCGTCGAGAGCAACAACAGGGATCCCAAAGCCAACAACCCCAACTGGGCCGTACCTTGACGACGAGAAGCCAGGATAAAAACCGCCCCGGCCATTGGGGGCCCCATTGGCCCACTGGCGGCCACCAAAGCTCGACCCACCGGCCCCAAAAACAAGTGCCCACTGTGAAAGGCCAACCCCGACCCGTCGGGATAGATCTCCAGACGATGAAACTCCCCACCCAACAGCACTGCCGTCAAGCCGTGGCCCATCTCATGAAACCAGGTGGCCAGAATCGTAAAGGGGTAGAGGATGTAGTTGCCCCAGGGGAGCTGCCAGAGCAAGACCGTCAGACCTGCAGCAGCCACCAACCAAACCAAGCTGTGCCGGCCAGGTTTCTCGGAAGGGGAGGGAGGCAGCTCAAACTGAGTCATAGAGCAGCAGTGGGTAGACAGAAAAAAGCCTAAAACGCCTCGTCTTCTTAGACGACTGCCGGCAGAGGAGAGTTCCAAGCCAACCCCGAGAAAATCCAGAAAAACATATGTCTCAAACCAGTTTGCAATGGATGTAGGTCAGGTAGGCTGAAAGAGCCCCTGAGGGATCCCTGTCTGTGGCCACCTTCCTGCGCGACTGGAGCTACCGCTTTCCCTGGCTTTACCGCAGCATCAGTCGCGGGGCTGCCCTGGCGGTGGGGGGATACGAGCGGCTGCGGAAATTGCCCCTACAAGGGATCCAGATTCATCCCCAGGATCGGGTGTTGGATCTCTGCTGTGGCCCGGCTGAAGTGACCCCACTGTTGGCGGAGCTGAGCCAGCAGGTGGTGGGCCTGGATGCTTCCCCCAAAGCTCTAGCGGCAGCCCGCAAACGCCTTCCCCAGGTGGAGTTTGTGGAGGCCTTTGCCCAAGATATGCCCTTTCCCAATGCCAGCTTTGATTGGGTGCATACCAGCTTGGCTCTGCACGAATTGTCCTTCGCCGACTTGGAGCAGGTGCTGCGGGAAGTGTGGCGGGTGCTCAAGCCGGGGGGAGGACTCTTGATTCTGGATCTGCACGCGCCTCGACAACCCTTGATCTGGCCTGGGCTGGCCCTCTTTTTGGCCCTGTTTGAAACCGAGACCGCCTGGGAGCTACTCAAGCTGGACTTGCCCGAGCATTTGCAGCAGCAGGGTTGGCAATCCATCCGGCAGACCCTCCACGCTGGGGGAGCTCTGCAGGTTATCCAGGCGCAAAAGCCTGTTGCTTGAGTTATAGGGCAGTTAACCCTGGTGCCAGAAGGGGGTGCCGAGAACTGGCGTGCTGGGCTGAGCTGCTTCTTGAGGCGTCATCGCGCCGGCCAAGTAGGCCCGGCGGCCTGAGCGCACCGCT
The DNA here is from genome assembly GCF_054060575.1 of Thermostichus sp. MS-CIW-15. NCBI lineage: Bacteria > Bacillati > Cyanobacteriota > Cyanophyceae > Thermostichales > Thermostichaceae > Thermostichus > Thermostichus sp. MS-CIW-15. The sequence continues at coordinate 80,015 of NZ_JBSSDI010000006.1, forward strand.
TCCGCAAAGGCCTCGGCCATCGCCACCGGATCCCGGGCCAGGGCCACCGCTGTATTCAACAGCACCCCATCGAAGCCCCACTCCATCACCTGGCAGGCGTGGGAGGGCAGGCCCAGTCCAGCATCCACAATTAGCGGCGCCTCGATCCGCTCCCGCAGCAGGCGCAAGTTGTAGGGGTTGAGGGGGCCTTTGCCAGTGCCGATGGGGGCGGCCCAGGGCATGACCACCTCACAGCCGGCATCCAAGAGCCGCTGGCACAGCACCAGGTCGTCGGTGCTGTAGGGCAAGACCTTAAACCCCCGCCGAACCAGCTCGGCGGCGGCAGCGGGCAGTTGCACCGGATCCGGTTGCAAGGTGTAGTCATCGCCAATCAGCTCTAGCTTGATCCAGTCGGTGCCGAACACCTCCCGCGCCATCTCCGCCGTCGTGACTACCTCCTGCACGCTGTGGCAGCCGGCGGTGTTGGGCAGAACCGGGATCCCTAGCTTCTGCAGCAAGGCCCAGAACCCCTGGGAAGCTTCCGGCCCCAGCGCCCCCTGGCGCCGCAGGGAAACGGTCAACAAACAGGGCTGGGCCCGCGCCACCGCCTGCTCCAAAATAGCCGGCGAAGGATAGCGGGCTGTCCCCAGCAGCAGGCGGCTGGGCAGCGCTTGGCCGTAGAGCACCAAGGGATCCTCATCGGCCCGAGTTGAAGGGGAGACAGGAAGAAGAGTGGACATCGCTGAGGGGCAACAATGCGGGATTTGAGGGGAGGCAATCGGGCACTAGCCGCCGGCAACCGGCACAACGATCTCCACCCGGTCGCCTTCTTGCAAACGGGTTTGCTCGTAGCGGTCGCGTGGCACAAACTCCAAGTTAACCGCCACCGCAAAAGGGCCGCTGGCCCCCACCTGGGCTATCGCCTCGGCCAACGTGGTGCCCTCCGGCAGATCGTAAGGCTTTTGGTTGATCAAGACACGCATGGCGATAGGGATTCACCGGCAAGAGGGGCAGCCTGCACCTGAAAGGGGATCCCAAGCTGCTGCGCCAAGCGGCAACTGCCGTGGTGGAGGTACTCCAAAACGGCATCGTGAATGGCGGGGGAGATGAGGAAACCATGGCGGTAGAGGCCGTTGATCTGCAACAGCCGCGGAGAGCGCTCCACCACTGCGGGGAGATGATCTGCCAAGGTGGGGCGACATTGGCTGCCTAACTCCAGGATACGCGCTTCGGCAAAGGCAGGATGCACGGCGTAGGCGGCGCTGAGCAGCTCCAGAGCCGAGCGGACACTCACCGGCGAGCGATCTTCAGATTCGATTTCGGTAGCTCCCACCACAAACAGGTGCCCCGGCTTGGGAGCGATGTAGATCGGGTAGCGGGGGTGCAACAGCCGGGTCGGGCGCCGCAAAGATACTTCCGGGGCATACAGACGTACCACTTCGCCCCTAACTCCCCGCAGCGGTGCCTGTCCGCCCCATTCTTTTCGGGATCCCAGGCCGCGGCAGTCCAAAACCCACCCGCCGGTTTGCTCCTGCCAAGCTCGCGCCTGCTCCAGATCCCAGGGGCGGCCCCACTCCACCTCCACCCCGTGCTGGCGCAATTTGGCCAGCAAAGCAGCCAGCAGTTGGCGGTTGTCCAGTTGGCCCTCCTGGGGAAGATACAGGCCCTGCCCAAATCGCCCGGCCAGCGAGGGCTCCAGCTCGGCCAGCGCCTGGGCATCTAGTTGCTGAGGCTTGGGGAGATGGGGAAGGCGTTCCCCTACAGCAGCCAGTAGGGCCGAGAAACGCTTGGCTTCCCCGGCATCTTGGCGGTGCCAAAGGATCACAGTGCCCTCCTGCTGAAAGAAAACCGGCTCTGGCAGGCTGGCCAGAAGGGCGGGCCAGCGGGAGAGGGCATAGTACCCCTGCGCTACTACGCTGGCCTCGGCGACGGCAGACTCCGCCAGAGGAGCCAGCATAGCAGCAGCCAGATGGGCCGCGCTGCTCTCAGGGGCAGTGGGAGAAGCTGCCTCCACAATGCGCACAGAATGCCCGACCTCGACCAGGGTGGCAGCCAACAGGCGCCCCATTAGACCGGCTCCAAGGATGAGGACGGGATCCGGCTGCACTCTCCAAGAAGCGAGCGGGGGGGCGGCCAGAGAAGATGGGTTTGACAGGCTCATGGGGCGTTGGCGTGTCTAGCGCTACCCGCAGCACTATGGTGGCATATTCTATTGGGTCGAGAATGCTGAATGGCTCCTCATTAAAACCATCCCCTCTCCCCAGAGAGGAGAGGGGCGGTTGGCTTCATCCACCGGTTGAGAGTAGCCCAGCCTACAAGCCCTGCAGCACCGTATCTTGGCGCACCGACAGGTTCTGGATGCGGGTATCTTGGGCAGCCGGAGTGTCGGCTTGGGTAAACACGCCGATCTGCCGCAAGTAGCGGGCCAGGGCATCCTGCTCGCTGCCGGGGGTATCGAAGCTGTTGCCGGAGCTGGGAGCCAAGTTCACCCGGTTGGGGTTAGACAGGCGCGGAAAGGGATAGTCATCCCCGCCGTCGGCCAAAAAGCCCAACGTCACCAGGCGGAAGGTACGGCGGGGATCCCCTTGCAACTGGCCGTTGCGCACCACCACATCCCGGCCGGTGGGCGTGTCCACCCGCAAGGAGACCACGCGGGATCCCGGTGGCCGCGAGGGATCGAAGCTGAAGGCAAAGCCGCCGATCTGCGGGAAACGGCCCGGCGTGGCCCCCGGCTGGCTTTGCGCCACCCCATGTTCCATCAGTTGCTTCAGCTCCTCAGCGGTAACCGTCACCAGCGACAGGCCGTTGTTAAAGGCAAGGGAAGTTTCGATATCCAGTTGCGAAACTTGGCCCGCCTGCTTGCCGGCATCGGGGTTGGCCAGCGGAGGGATCCGCCGCACCGGCTCGCCGCCGCCACCGCCGGTGGTAGCCCCAATGGGAGCGCGAATGCCGCCGCCGTTTTTGAGGGAGATGACCGTGGTGGGGTCAACCGTTCTGGCATAGGCCAAATTGGCATCCGCCGTGAGGTTGCCCAGGTTGGTTTCCTCGGTGCGCACCTCGGCCCGCAGGCCGTTGAGGAATTGGGTGGTAGAGCCAAAGGTGCGGCCATCCTTGGTGCGGATGATGTTGCCGATTTCGTTGGCGATCCGCACCACGTCGGGGTTGGGGGTGCCGCGCACGGCTGCTACCCCTTGGTCGTCGGTGGCATAGACGCCGCTCACCGGATCGATGCGGGCAATCACCCCGTTGGCGTCGAAGCTAACCACCAGGCGGCCCACGTAGCGGTAGTTGGCGCCGGTGTTCACCACTGCCACGGGTTGGCCGCTGGCCGAGGAGCGCAGGATGGGGTAGTCACCTGTGCGCACATCTTCAGGGCGCAGGCGGTCGGTGGGCTTGGCGATCACCCGGTGGGAGCCGCCGGCGATGATGATGTCCACATCCCGCAGTTGGCTGGCTAGGGTTACCTCGTTTTGGAGCTGCTGCAGGTGGGCCAGGAGGATGATCTTGTTAATGCCCTGGCCGGTGAGCTGGTTGACGAAGTTCTGGATGAGGGCGGCATTCACCTGGTCGGTGTCGTCCACTTTGCCTTCCACCCTCACCTCAGGGCCAGGGCTAGAGATGGCGGCCAGGCGCGTAGTGGTGGCACCCACCAGGCCGATCCGCTGCCCTCCCACCGTAATCACCGCCGTCTTGACGATCTTGCCGCGGATGGAGCTGGCCTCTTGGCCATCGGCAGCAAAGTCAGAGCTGGTCAATTCGCCAGTGCCGCTGAAGCTGAGGTTGGCGCTCAAGTAGGGAAAGCGGGCGCCCGCGTAGCCGCGGCTGGTGTCGGGTCGGATCAAGTCGCGAATTTGGCGTGTGCCTTGGTCAAATTCATGGTTGCCAAAGGCAGCCGCCTCGAAGCCGATGGCGTTGATGATTTCAATGTCGGCTTTGCCAGGAGTGCGGTCATACCGGCCCCGCAGCGAGGGATCCGCGCTGGCGTTGTAGAAGGGGCTGGGGATGTAGTTGTCGCCGCTGGAGAGCACCACCGTGTTGGAAAATGCGGGCCGCAGCGCGTTGACCACGGCGGAGAAGCGGGGGGCATCCTGAACGGCGGCAATGGAAGCTTCCAAGTCGCTGGCGTGCAAAATCTGCAGCGTAAAAGCGGGCGGCTGAGAGGAGAGCCTAACGTTGGGATCTGAGGCGATAAACCCTGCCCCGCCGCCGGCTGGAGGAACTGAGCTACTGTCGGTGGTACCGCAGGCGCTGGCCAGGCTCAGCAGCAAGCAGCACAGCCCAACCCGCAGGAACTTGGCCAGAGCGTTCAGCCAAGCTGGAAGCCCTCCCTCAGCAGGGGCAGCCCCTCGAGCACGACAAGCTGGTTTCATGACCACTCAAGACGCATCCGCATTCACGTTACCAAGGCTAGACAGGAGATTTCGCTATGACCTGTTTAAGGTTAGGTCAAGCGCAGGTTAAGCTTCCCGGGGATCCCAGCCAAACTGCTGCAGATCCACCCGACCTTCGGCGTCAAAGGGGATCCCTTCAGCTTGGAGTAGGACTTTTTGCAAGTCGTCGTAGCCAAGGCGAAAGGGGGAGTAGGAAATGCGCCCTTGGGCGTTGATTACCCGATGCCAGGGGACGTCGGTCTCTTGACCTTGCAGGCGAAACAGGGCATAGCCCACCTGGCGGGCATAGCCAGGACAGCCGGCAAGCCGCGCCACCTGCCCATAGGTAGCTACACGCCCCGGCGGGATCCGCCGCACGACTTCATAGAAGCGCTGGTAGAGGCTCACAGGGATCCCTCCCTAAACTCTGTAGACAATGGAATTGGCTGATGACGGGCACCGACCCTTTAACCTATGAGCTACCTAATTGCGGTACTGCCGGATCGCCTGGCTGCCGAGGCGGCCTACAGCGCCCTGGAACAGGCCGGTTTCCCCCTGGAGCGATTGCACCTACTGGGGCGAGGCTACAAAACTGCGGATGAGTTTGGGCTAATCGACCCGGCCCAAGCCGCGCGCCGCCAGATGCAGCGCCTGGCCATCTGGCTGGTGCCCTTTGGCTTTTTGGCCGGGGTGGGGTTCAGCGTTTTGAGTGGTTTGGATACCTTTGCCTGGGCGGGACCTATAGGCAACCACCTGATCGGCGGCCTGTTGGGCGCGCTGGGCGGGGCCATGGGCAGCTTTTTTGTCGGGGGCGGGGTGGGCCTGACCAGTGGCTCCGGCGATGCTTTGGCCTACCGCAACCGTCTCAATGCGGGCAAATACGTGCTCATTGTGGAGGAAGAGAACGAAACCCGCCTGCGCGAGGCCACGCGGATCTTGCGCCAATTTGAGCCGGAGAACTTGCAAGGGTACAGCGAGCGCCTTTGAACTTGCCCAGAAAACCCGCCTGTTGGTACAGCAAGCTTAGACCCATTCGCATAGGTTCAATCGTGAGGTAGCAAAAAGCATGTCTTGGCAGTGGCAGCGACCTTTGTCCTTGCCTGCTCAGGTGGGCCGCGGCTGGGCCGTTGGACTGGGGGCGGGGATCGCCTGGCTGGCCTCTGGGCCGGCTTTTGCCCACCACGCCTTGGGCGGGAGATTGCCCGCCACGGGGTGGGAGGGGTTTTTGTCGGGCCTGGCCCATCCGGTGATCGGCCCAGATCACCTGGCCTTTGTGGTGGCCATTGGCTTAATTGCGGCAAGGCAACCCTGGCGCTACGGGATCCCGCTGGGCTTTGTGCTGGCCAGCCTGCTGGGCACCGGGATCCACCTGGCCGGCTGGGATCCCCTGGGGCTGACGGAGTTGGTCATCGCCAGCTCGGTGGTGCTCTTTGGCCTGCTGCTGGCCCAATCGCGGCAGATCCCAAGTTGGCTTTTGCTCCTGTGGGGATCCCTGGCGGGGCTATTCCATGGCTATGCCTATGCCGAGGCGATCATCGGCGCCGAACCCATGCCTTGGCTGGGCTATTTGCTGGGCTTGAGCTTGGTTCAGTACGGAGTGGCACTTTTTGCCCTCTGGGCGGCTGAAACCTGGGGGTCGCGGATCCCGGGCTTGCTGCGCTGGGCCGGCTGGGCCATCGCGGTGGTGGGGAGTGGCTTCCTGGCCTTGGCCGTGGTGGGATCCTAGACACCCTTGCACTGGGGATCCCCAATCCGGTACAAGGATAACGGTGAAGATTAGTAACAACAAGGGGAGATCCCATGGAGCGCACCTTTATCGCCATTAAGCCAGACGGCGTGCAGCGGGGGCTGGTGGGCAGCATCATCCAGCGCCTGGAAAGCCGAGGCTACCAGTTGGTGGGCCTGAAACTGGTGCAGGTGAGCCAAGAGCTGGCGGAAGCCCACTATGCCGAGCACAGGGAGCGCCCCTTCTTCCCCGGATTGGTGAAGTTCATCACCTCGGGGCCGGTGGTGGCCATGGTCTGGCAGGGCAAAGGGGTGATTGCCGCCGCCCGCAAGCTCATCGGCAAGACCAACCCTTTGGACGCCGAGCCGGGCACCATCCGCGGCGATTTCGGCATCGACATAGGCCGCAACCTCGTCCACGGCTCCGATGGCCCTGAGACCGCCCAACGGGAGATCGCCCTTTGGTTTCAGGAATCTGAGCTGGTAAATTGGACGCCCGCCACCCAAAGCTGGATTTATGAGTAGGGCGGCAGCAAAATGGTTCGTCGCGTCGATCCCTAGCTCTCTTCTCCCTTCGAACAGAAGCTAGAGATGAAAACTGTGCAGCGCTCCGGGGCTCTCCTCTCCCACAGGGGGAGGAGCTGGGGGTGAAGGTAGCGGCGCGGGGTGCTTGGGTGGTGTCTTATGTATTTTGTTTGAAACGGCTATAAATCTTTGGGCTTTCTGAGACAGGCATCGTACCTCTGCCCTACAACACAGCTCTGGAAAAGGCAGAGCCAAGCCGGCCCTAGCCAGAACGGGAATCGAGGCCGACGGGCTCAGAAGCGGCGGAGCTTTCGCTGGGATCCGGGAGATACAGCCGCTCTTCCGAAGCATCGTACTCAAAGAGCTCCGCGTAGCGGCCCCAGTCAACGGCTGTAGCAAACTGCCGTTCAGCTTCCTCGTGGGGAAAATGTTCGTCCCAGAGATCCAAGAAGAAGTCCGCCCGCATGGAGCGGCTGTTTTTTTCTTCCAGAGTCTGCAGGATGCTCTTGAAGACCGGCACCCGTGCCAAAAGCTGCTGTCGGAAGAGATCCTTGCTGCGCAAGATGGTGGTGTTGGCAAAGTCCTGGCCGATCTCGGTCAGTTGTACCACCCTGCCGGTTACCTCGGCAAAGCCCAACAGCACCGCCGCATCCAAAATCGGCAGCAGATCGTCCACTGCCAGTTGCAGCCGCTCGGCCAGCTCGGCAATCTCCACCCGTCCCTGGGGCCATTCCACAATCAGCTCCAGCAAACCGCTGATGCCGCCCACCCGCGCATGAGGCAGGGGCAGCGCGTAGGGAGAGGGTGCCCTGCTGCCCACCCGGCTGGGGACAGCCACCTCGCCGGTGACCGGGATCTCCGGATTGGTCATGATCTCGTAGATGTAGTCCACCAAGGACTTGAAGCGGGGATCCGTACGTTCGTGGGGCCGCGGCAGGTCGATTTTCACCTCTCCCCGGATCCGCCCCGGGTTGGATCCCAGGATCACCACCCGATCCGCCAAAAACACGGCCTCTTCGATGTTGTGGGTAACGATGAGAATGCTCTGGGAAGGGAAAGCCTGGGTGTTCCACAGCTCGTCGATCTCCCCCCGCAGGTTCTCCGCCGTCAGCACGTCCAGGGCGCTGAAGGGCTCATCCATAAACAGCACCTTGGGTTCCAAGACAAAGGCGCGGGCAAAGCCCACCCGCTGCTTCATGCCCCCCGAGAGTTCCTTGGGGTAGGCGTTCTCAAACCCATCCAGGCCCACCAGGTCGATGGCCTTGAGGGCCCTTTGCCGCCGGATCTGGCGCGGGATCCCTTGAGCCTGCAGCCCCAGCTCCACATTTTCTTGCACCGTCAGCCAGGGCAAGAGAGCAAAACTCTGAAACACCATGGCCACATCCGGGTTGGGGCCCCGCAGGGGTCGGCCATTGCTCAACACCCGCCCTTCGCTAGGCGGGATCAGGCCCGCCATGATGCGCAGCAGGGTGCTTTTGCCGCTGCCGCTGCGGCCCAACAAAGCCAAAACTTCCCCCGCCCGCACTTGCAAATCGATCTGGCTTAAAACTGTAAACTCGCCCTTGCCCTCCGGCAAAGGAAAGCGCTTGTAGACCTTCTCAACCTCGATCAGAACCGGAGAAGCCGCAGAGCTCATATCAGATGGCCTCAAAGATTAAAGGTGATATTTTTCTTCCGCCAATTGATACAACCGCCGCCAGAAAAGGCGATTGATGCCCACCACAAACAAGCTCATCATGCCAATGCCCAAAGTGATGCGGGGCCAATCTCCCACCGCCGTTGCTTCCGCAATATAGGTGCCCAATCCTGTAGCCTTAAGAGTGGTGGATCCCCAGGCCACGATCTCCGAGACAATGCTAGCGTTCCAAGCCCCGCCGCTGGCCGTGATCCCCCCGGTAACCCAGGCGGAAAAGATCCCCGGAATAATCAGCTTTTGCCAGCGCTGCCATCCCCGCAAGCCCACATCCACGGCCATTTCGCGCAAATCGGTGGGGATGCTCTGGGCGCCGGCAATGGAATTGAAAAGAATGTACCACTGCGCACCGAGCGACATGAGCAAAATGCTGCCCCACTCAATGCTGATCTGGGTGCGGATAAAAAACAAGGTGGCAAACGGAAAGAGGAAATTGGCCGGAAAAGCTGCCAGAAATTGCACCACCGGCTGCAGCAGCTTCGCCAGGCCTGGATTAAAGCCGATGGCCACCCCAATCGGCGTCCAGATCACGGTGGCGAAAACCAACAGCACGCTGACCCGCAGCAGGGTGAGGATCCCCAGCCCAAAGGTCAGCAGCACCTCCCCAAAGCCCACGGTGGTGGTTACAAAATAAACAATCCAAATCCCGATCCCGGCAATGGCAGCCCAAGAGAGCTGAGTCAACAGCCGCTCGCGGCGTCGCTCCGCCTCTGGATTGGGTGGATCCCCCCAGCGCAGGCGAGTTAAATGGGACAACAGCCGATCTGCCAATTCTCTGGAGGGAGCTAGCCAATTGCCAATCAGCCGTGGGATCCGCGCCGTGGTTAGCAGATCGTACAGCCACGACTCCGGGGCAGCCGCGCCGGCGCTCTGCTCCAGGCGAAACTTATCCGACCAGGCCACCAGAGGCCGCCAAAAGAGCTGATCCACCAGCAGAATCACCACCGCCATGGTCAAAAGCGCCCAACCCAACTTGGGCAGATCTTCCGCCTGGACGGCAGCTTCCACATAGGATCCCAACCCCGGCAGCGTATATTCCTGGTTGAGCACGCTGATGGCCTCGCTGGCGGCCACAAAGAACCACCCCCCGCCAAAACTCATCATGGCGTTCCAGATGAGGCCCACCATCGCCGCAGGCACTTCCAACTGGACGAAGCGCTGCCAGCCGGATAGGCGGTAGAGGGTGACCGCTTCCACCAGCTCCTGCGGCAGGGTGCGCAAGGATTGGTAAAAAGAAAAAGTCATGTTCCAGACCTGGCTGGTGAAGATGGCGAAGATAGAAGCTGCCTCCAGCCCCAGCAGGCTGCCGGGAAAAAGCGCGATAAAGCCGGTAACGGTGATGGAGAGAAACCCCAACACCGGCACCGATTGCAGGATGTCCAGCAAAGGGATCAAAATTCGCTCCGCCCAGCGGCTTTTGGCGGCGATATACCCGTAGATCAGGGTAAAAAGGGTGGAAAAGGCGAGGGCGATGAACATGCGCAAGGTGGAGCGGGCGGCGTAGTAGGGCAGGTTGCGCGGATCCAAGTCGATATGAGGTACCACCGCCGGCGGCTGAAACCGCTCAAAAGTCCCTGCCCCCACCTGCGCCACCAAGCCCAGGAGAACCAACGTACCCAAAATGATGGCCCCATCGGCAGCCCCAGCCGGCAGCCGACGGAGCACCTCCGGAGAAGGAAAAGTCCGCATGTCCCCTGAATGGGCCTGGCATCCGCCCCCAGTGTACACTGTTTGCGGTTAAGCTAGGAGCGCTTCGAACTGGAGGATCCGGCCCGCTACTCTTCCTCCGGTAACTCGGGAGGAGGTTCATTCCACCTGGGATCGTCAAGGATGGCTTTTTTGGTCTGTTTGAGCTGTTTCCACAGCTCTTTAATTTGGCGATAGGCCTCTTCCGGCGTGATCTTGCCCCCCGTTTCTAAGCTACAAATCAGCGACACCTTATTGCTAAATTCTTGGAGATTGGCATCGAAAATTAAGTTCTGCGGCTTTATCTCACCCCAGTAGGGATAGCGAGGGGAAATAAATTCATCTTTGTTGGGAGGGGGGTTTGACTCTGCCATGTCGCAACCACGGTGAAAGGTTTATTACAACGAGGTCAATATCAGAAGTGCAGTAGAGACAACTTCGTATCCAGGAATGGAGGCTACAGACGTTTTTTCTTGATCGGCTTAGCTGGCTTGGGTGCTTTGGCAGGATCCGAGGGCGAATAAGGTTGAGCTGAGCTTAGCTGTTGCCCGCGAGTGGAGGGGGGAGAGTGTTTCTTGAGTTTGGGGCGGGGAGTGGAACGCTTCGGGCGTGGCGGCGCCTTGAGCACAGGACCGATGGGAGTTCCTGCCTCCACGTAGAGCAGGGATCCGCGGCGGCGCACCTGCAGATCCCAGAAGATGCCCACTCCTTTGCCCGGCAAGGATCCGATCAGGCGCAGTTTAAAAGCCTGAGGCTTGGGAGCTGTTGCCGCAGGCGATGCGGCGCCCTTGGCCGTCTGGGCCCGCTGAGGGGAAGAGCCGGCGGAGTTCTTTTTGCCGGATTGACGGATTTTGACGATAATGAACCCTTTTTCCTGCGATTGGAAAACGACCTCGCCGCGAATGGAAAACCAGTCCGGCACCACCGTCGGACGGGATCCCTCTGGCAGAGTTTGCCCCATTTCTTCTGGGGCCCACACCCCCATCAACTGCACGTGCAGATCCTGGCTCTTGTCGCGGGTGCGGGGATAGACCACCCACAAATAGTTGCGTTCCGGCTTCAGGTACTTGCGCACCAGGCTCATCACCCGGCCTAGCAGTACCGCATTGAGATCTAAACCATCCGAGGTGCGCAAAATCCCGCGAGTGAAGTGGTTGGGCGAGGGAATGTAACGCCCCTCGATGAGGCCAATCGCCCGGTACTGCATCTTCTCCCCGGGCGGCGGGATGGGCTCCAGGCAAGGTCGCTCTCTCTCCATCGCTTTCTTCTGCTCTAGCGTAGCGGCGGCGGCGACAACAGGCTGGCCCCCACCAGCAGCTGACCCGACATCTTGAGCTGATCCCCTGGGCTCGCTGGTTGAGGTGGGCCTGGGGGGCCGTACAATTCGAAGGGGAGGTCTCAGATCTGAGGACATCGTAACGGTTCCGCTGCAGTCAATCCAGGATGTTTACCAGAATGCCCAGCGGTGGGCGACGACGCTGGGAGGCAGTGCAAGACATCTGCCGTTGCCAAAACAGGGCTTACCTTTGCCCTTGACCCAAGACCCGCTCAACACACCACCGAGCTTTACCAGCCTTCCTCTTTTTCTCCCGTCAGCTCAGCAGACCCGCCCAAGGCCTGCGCCCAACAAGTCGCGGTTCAGCGGTTGTCAACACTGTAGCTGAAGTCTAGCCGATAGTAGCAACTGCTCCGGCCCAGGTTGCAGAATGTTGAGCTACAGAGCCGCACCTTTTCCTCAGCTCGCGCCCGGCGGCCCGGGACTAACCCAGCCATGCCAAGATCCCTTCCCTATCTGGCCTCTACCCATGTCTGAGGGGTGAAACTGCCGTGGAGGCCGTAGGGAATGTGATGCCGCAAGGGGATCCGCGCCACTGGGCCGGCAGCCAGGTCTGAGGCATCCAGGATCACCACCTGCGAGCGCTGACTGGCGGCATCAAAGACCACTGTTACAATCCAGCCGGCTTCCTCTGCAGCGTCCTCAGGATCGGGGATGAATACCGGCTCTCCCACAAAGCCGCGGGGGGCAAAGCTGTACTGCTCGCTGCGGCCTGTTGTCGTGTCCAACTTGAGAATGGCCTGCAGGGGGGCGTTGGGGCCGGGAGCATGGGTAGCCCCAATGTAGATGTAGCGATGGGATCCCCCCATACGGGCCGGATGGATAGCCGGAAACTCCACCGAGCGATCCAGCAGTAGCTCCCGCTTAACCTTGCCCGCCTTGGGATCCAGCTCAAAGCGCCACAGCTTGCCGGCTGGCACCTGGGCAAAGTCAATTTGCAAGTAGTCAGCCCCTGGCTCCAGGGCAGGGTAGGCTTCGTAGAGAACGGCATCCACCACCACCTGATCCCCAACCTCGTAGCCGTTGACAAAGTGGAAAACAAACCCCGGCTCCGTTTGCAGTTGCAGCGGCTCGCCCTGTTGGGGAAATAGCCAAATGCGGGTGGGCTCTCCTTTTTTTAGGGTCAAGCAGGTGCCCGCCGGCTGCAGGCCCAGCATATAGGGCAAGGGGTTGAAGGCCACCGGATTCTGGAAAAAGATCCAGTAGCGGGGCGTCCAGACAAAGTCGTGCAGAAAGGCAAAACCCGGCAGGCGGTAGTCCCGCTTTTCCACCAGCCTTCCTTGGGCGTCGACGCGGTAAAACAGCAGCGTGGAGGAAGGTCCTGTCTGCACCCCAAAGGCCATGAGATCCCCCGTGGCTGGATCCCGGCGGGGATGCGCCGTAAACGGCTGGTTGGGGGCAAGGGCACCGGCAAAGGTCTCGCTCCCTTCGGTGGCCAAGGTGGCGGGGTTGAGCCGATAGGGAGCGCTGGCCTCCCAAAGCGCCAGGAGCTTGCCGCCTTGGTAGATAACGTTGGTGTTGGCGGGGTTTTTGAAGCGCAGATCGAGGAAATTGGCCCACCAGCCTCCCGGCTTCTGGGTGCCGAATACGCCGCGGTAGAGCACCCGTCCCGCCTTCTCCTCGGCCTCAAACTCGGGAGTGCGCACAAACCGGTTGCGGAAATGCACCCGCCCGTCAATAAAGGTGATGGCACACACCATGCCGTCGCCGTCGAAGGGATGGCCGTAGCGCTGGGATCCCGCCTCCAGCTTGCCAGGCCCGTTGCGAAAGAGGGTTCCCTGCAGCCTTTCGGGGATCCGCCCCTCGATTTCCGTCGCCCAATAGTCATACTCCTGGCGTAAAGAGCGATAGCCCAACTGCCAGTCGGTGGTGCTGTAGGAGCGGGAAGCGACGCTGACCATGGCCAGTCTGCAAGCGACGCCTTCTATTGTTGCTTAAACTTTCGTAAAGTAGCCAGCCTTTCTCGGCCCAGGTAGCGGCTGGGGCCGGGATCCCCAAGATGGAGCTGCCCCAATTGAACTATGGTAGGAAATGCCCTAGCAGCCCTTGACAGGATGAACAGCGCTCATGTTTGATGCCCTCTCCGAGAAGTTGGAACTGGCCTGGAGAAAACTGCGCGGCCAGGACAAGATCACCGAAACCAACATCCAAGAAGCCCTGCGGGAGGTGCGGCGCGCCCTGTTGGACGCCGACGTCAACCTCCAGGTGGTGAAGCAGTTTATCGAGGACGTGCGGCAGGCCGCTCTGGGAGCTGAGGTCATCCTGGGGGTGACGCCAGACCAGCAGTTTATCAAGATCGTCCACGACGAGCTGGTGAAGGTAATGGGGGAGGCGAATGTGCCCATTGCCCAGGCGGAACAGCCCCCCACTATTGTGCTCATGGTCGGCCTGCAGGGATCCGGCAAAACCACCACCTGTGCCAAGCTGGCTTTGTATTTGCGCAAGCAGGGCAAAAGGCCGCTCCTGGTGGCCGGCGACATCTATCGTCCGGCGGCCATCGACCAGCTCAAGACCCTGGGCCAGCAGATTCAGATCCCTGTCTTCGACCTGGGCAAGACGGATCCCGTCGAGATCGCCCGCCAGGGAGTGGCAGCCGCGCGGGAACAGGGCTACGACTACGTTATCTTGGATACCGCCGGTCGCTTGCAGATCGACCTGGAGATGATGGCGGAGCTGGAGCGGATCAAGGCGGCGGTGCAGCCCCACGAGATCCTGCTGGTGGTGGACGCCATGATCGGGCAGGAGGCCGCCAACCTCACCCAGGCCTTCCACGAGCGGCTGGGTCTTACCGGCACCATCCTCACCAAGCTGGACGGCGATAGCCGCGGCGGGGCAGCCCTTTCCATTCGCCAGGTGTCCGGCCAGCCCATCAAGTTCGTCGGCGTCGGCGAAAAGGTGGAGGCCTTGGATCCCTTTTACCCGGATCGCATGGCCTCGCGCATTTTGGGCATGGGAGACATCCTCAGCCTGGTGGAAAAAGCCCAGGAGGAAATCGACCTGGGAGATGCCGCCCGGATGGCGGAAAAGATGATGACCGCCCAGTTCGATTTCACCGATTTCCTCAAACAAATGCGCCTGATCAAGCGCATGGGATCCCTGGCGGGGCTGCTGCGGCTGATGCCGGGGATGGGCAAAATCAGCGAGGAACAATTGCAAAAAGGACAAGACCAACTGGCCCGCGCCGAGGCCATGATCAACTCCATGACCCCCGAAGAGCGCCGCAACCCGGATCTCTTGGCCCGCAGCGTCAGCCGCAAGCGGCGGGTGGCCCTGGGCTCTGGCCACAAGCTGGAGGATGTCAGCCGGCTGGTGAGCGATTTTCAGCGCATGCGCGACATGATGCGCAGCATGAGCCTGGGCGGCCTTGCAGGGATGCCGGGTGGACGAGGCCCACTGCCGGTGGGCGGCCCCCAGTGGCGAGGACGTTCTGCAGCGCCGCCGCGACAGCAGCCCAGCCGCAAGCCGGGCAAAGGTGGGGGCAAAAAGGGAGGCGGTAGCCGCGGGTTTGGCAGCCATTGAGAGCGGCTCATGCCCTTCCATGTTGTTTTGGTAGCTCCGGAGATCCCGGCCAACACGGGGAACATCGCCCGCACCTGTGCAGCTACCCGCACGCCCCTCCACCTGGTGGATCCCTTGGGGTTTCGCCTCTCGGATCGCTACCTCAGGCGGGCGGGGCTGGACTACTGGGAGCACGTCCAACTGCATCGCTATCCCTCTTGGTCTGCTCTGGTGCAAGCCCACCCCGAGGCGCGGTTCTGGTGCTTTAGCGTGCGCGGCAAGGCCCTCTACACCGAGGTGGCCTATCAGCCAGGAGACTGGCTGGTGTTCGGCAGCGAAAGCCGTGGCCTGGATCCTATGTTCTTGGAAACCTATCCCAGTGTGCGCATCCCCCTGAGCGGGCCGGTGCGCAGCCTCAATCTCAGCAATGCGGTGGCGATCGCCCTCTTTGAAGCGTTGCGTCAACAGGGATTTTCCACCCAATGAGGCGAAAGCTGGCCGGACAAGGCGATGGGCGGCAAACTAACGGTGGTATCTACACAGGAGTGGCAGTGGAAGACAGGTCTGGAGCCGGTTTGGGCCAGCAACCTTTGCAGACCAGACAGAGAAGCCGGCAACTTGCCCAACGGCAGCGGGGCAGACCTGCTTGGCCCCCTTGGCCGCCCAGCCACCGGCCCCAGGGATCCCGGCTGGCGTGGCTTTTGGGGGAGCGGATCCCGACAGTCCGACAACTAAACTTTCGCATCGCGGCGGTGGGCCTGGTTCTGGCTGTCGCCCTGGTGGGGGTGGGGGCACGTTTGGTCTATTTACAACATCACCAGGGCCCGCTCTTACAAAAGCGGGCCGAGGCCCAGCAGCGGGCCCAGCTCCGGCCCTTCATCCCCCGCCGCTCGATTGTGGACCGCCACTCCTTAGCTCGGCAGCAGGCGGAGCTGTTGGCTGTAGATCGCCCTGCCTATACCCTTTGGGCCCATCCCCGCCTCTTCGGCAAGCGTACCCCCCAGGAGATTGCCACTGCTCTGGCCCCTCTGCTGCGGCGGCCAGTTGAGCAACTGACCCAGCAGTTGTCGGCCACTCACGCGGTACGGCTGGAGCGCTGGCTGTCGCCGGAAGTGGCGACTCAAATTCAGGCCTTGTATCTGGACGGCCTGGAGCTGGTGAGCGAGCGGCAGCGGGTCTATCCCCAGAAGGAAATGGCCGCCGAAGTGGTGGGCTATGTGGATCTGGATCACCGCGGCCAAGCGGGGCTGGAGTACTCTCAACAGGTCTTGCTGGAGCGGACGGTTCAGCACCTTACCCTTCCCCGCGACGGCTACGGCCAGTTGTTGGCGGCCGAAGTGCCGGAAGGACTGTTGCAATCCCACGAGACGGTGCTGCAACTCACCCTGGATATGCGGCTGCAAAGGGCTGCTCGCGCCGCCCTGAAAACGCAACTGGAACGGTTTCAAGCCCTACGGGGCACGGTGATCGTCCTGCAACCTCACACGGGAGAGATCCTGGCCCTGGTGAGCGAGCCCACCTACGATCCCAACCGCTACTTCGAGTATGACCCTGCCCTTTTTCGCAACTGGGCTGTTACGGATTTGTACGAGCCGGGATCCACCTTCAAGCCCATCAACATCGCCATTGGGCTCGATGCCGGCGCCTTCACGGCCAACGAACGGGTCTACGACGCGGGGCAGATCTGGATTGGTCGCTGGCCCATCCAAAACCACGACTACCGCCAGCGGGGTGCCCATGGCTGGCTGAGCGTTACCGAGGTTCTGCGCCTGTCCAGCAACGTAGGCATGGTGCACCTGATGCAAAAGCTGGATCCCCGCCAGTACTACCATGCCCTCCTGCGGCTGGGATTGAACGAGCGCAGCGGTGTCGATCTGCCCTTTGAGCCGCCCAGCCGCCTGAAGCCCCTGCGGCAATTTGTAACTGTACCGGTGGAGCGGGCCACCGTCGCCTTTGGCCAGGGATTGGCCCTCACGCCTTTGCAGTTAGCCACCTTGCACTGCATCATCGCCAACGGCGGGCTGAAAGTGCGGCCCCACGTGGTGCGCGGTCTGGTCGAAAAGGATACAGACACCTTGGTTTGGGGATCCCCGCAACCCCAGCCGGTGCGGGTGCTGTCGGAGCAGGCTACCCTGGCGGTGCGCATCCAAATGCGAGATGCGGTGGATTTTGGCACCGGGCAATCGGCCAAGATCGAGGGATATGAAATCGGCGGCAAGACGGGCACGGCCCAAAAGGCAGGGCCGCGGGGAGGCTATCTGCCTGGCAAGCGCATCACCAGTTTTGTGGCCTATTTCCCCGCCCTTCGCCCCCAGTACGTGATCTTGGCCGTGATCGACGAGCCGCGGGGAGAAGATGCCTTCGGATCGACAACGGCGGCTCCTGTGGTTCGCTCGGTTATCCAGGAGATCATCACCCTAGAGGGGATCCGTCCCAATTCCCCTTGACATGGCCTGATCTCTATCCAATGGCAATGGAACCGATCGAGAAGCCGATCCTTAACTCCTTGGGAGAGGAGTTGAGGATGAGGGCACTGGAGCAGAGCGCTTCAGGAGTGTCTTAATTGGGTCTGAAATAACCAGACGCTCAAGACTTGTCGCCCCCGGGATCCAGCTTAGCCTCTGCACTTTTCCAGCTCAGCTTGGAGTTGAGGTAGAAGTTCCAGAATACAACAATACCGATCGCAATTAAGTTGGCCAACAGATAGTGAATGCCCAAGCGCTCGCTCAGCAAAATCACCAGCGAAGAGTTAAGAAACAGGCCGATCAAACAGATCATATTAAACTTGGCCAGCCGCTTCAGGCGGTTCGAGAGGCCCGGCTGCAATCGGGTAACATGGCGAAACGTCCACAGATCGTTCCACAGGAAGTTATTGAGAATGGCCATTTCCGAAGCGATCAGCTTACTCGTGATGAGATCCCATCCTAAGTTGGCCGGGTCGTGTAACAAATAGAGCAAAACCATGTCCACCACCGTGCCTGACAGGCCGACTGTGCTGAAGCGCAAAAAGGCTCCCACCTGCCCTAGCGAGAAGCGCAGGTGAATGAGATGGTGGAGATACTGAAGACAGGTTTGCAGTTGAATTTTGCTCTCGCCGTTTTGGCGCTCCTGAAAGATGTAGCCGACTTCAGCAATGGTTGTCACCCGGCCCCGTGCCAGCACCTCGATCAGCAGCTTGTAACCCTTGGGGCTGAGCGGGATCCCGGCAATGGCCTGGCGTCTGACCAGAAATAACCCGCTGAGCGGATCCGACACCCGCCTAAAAACCCCTGGCAGCAAAACCAGCCCGATGGCTTGAGCTCCCCGAGAGACGAGGCGCCGGCCCAGGTTCCAGTGGCTCACCCCCCCCGACCCCACGTAGCGGCTGCCCACCACTAGGTCTGCTCCCTCTTGGATGGCAGGCCATAGCTTGAGAATGATCTCCGGCGGATGCTGCAGATCCCCGTCCATCACCCCCAGCACCTCGCCGCGGGCCGCTTGCCATCCGCGCAACACAGCCGTGGCCAGGCCCCGTTCCCGCTGGCGGCAGATAACTTTGAGTTGGGGAAGCTCCTCTTGCAGTTCCTGGGCCAACTTGGCGGTGTAATCCGGGCTGTTGTCGTCCACCACAATCAGCTCGTAGGCTCCCGCTAGAATCGTGTCGAGGTGGGCGCACAACTGCCGGATCAGGCTGCAAATGCTGGAGGCCTCGTTATAGGTGGGAACGACCAGCGAAAGTTGGACAGAGCTGGGTTGAGAGAGCGGCGGGATCTGAATAGGGACTGCCGAAGCTTGCAGATGGGTGGACGAAGCAGGAGCTACATGAGGCATTCAGCAGGCCATCCAAAAACGAGGGTAACGGATCCTAAGCGGAGAGCTTGAGTGCAGGTCAAACTTGGAGCTGTGTCGCTTCGCAACAGCGCCACGCGCCACCGGCGCAAATGATCCCTTATCGTACCGATGGATGAGCTCTGGGACTAGACTTTTCTCGACCTACTCAGCTCGCCGAGGCTAGGGAGATCCCGTTGAAGGAGTCATCAGCACGGGCATCTGGGCCTGGGCAGCGTCGGACTCAGGCGAGGGCAGGGCAGGGGCAGGACTGGGGTAGGGAATGCGCTCGTGGTTGGATTCCCGCCACACCTCCACAAAAGCGTCTGCCACCACCTCCAAATCCCGCAGCGTCAGACCGCTATCGACCAGTTGGCCATCTTGCCAACGGGCCTGGGCGATTTTGCGGACAACGGCCTTAGCCCGCTCAACCACCTCAGGGCCGAAGCCGTCGCTCAGGGTCATGCTGCGCAGGGCCGCCTCACAGGCATCGGCCAGCATCACCACCCCTGTCTCCTTGCTCTGGGGGATGGGGCCATCGTAGCGGAACGGCTCCTCGGGCACCGGTTGATCTCCGGCTTTCATCTGGGCTTGATGGTAAAAGTAAGCAATCAGGATCGTCCCCTGGTGCTCAGGGATAAAAGCTTGGACGGCGGTGGGCAGATTGTATTGCTTGGCCAGGCGCAGCCCATCGCTGACGTGCGCTTTGATGATCTGGGCGCTGCGGTAGGGATCGTCCAGTTGCGTATGGGGGTTGAGGCCGCCCATTTGGTTCTCGATGAAGTAGCGGGCCTGCAACATCTTGCCGATGTCGTGGTAGAGGGTGCCGGTGCGCACCAGCTCCACGTTGAGGTTTAACTTCTGGGCGGCCCGTTCCGCCAAAGTGGCCACAAACAGGGTGTGCTGAAAGGTGCCAGGGGCCTCTGCCGCCAGCCGCCGCAGCAAGGTGCGGTTGGGGTTGCTCAACTCGATGAGGCGAATGGGGGTGGCCAGGTCGAACAGGCGCTCCAGGTAGGGGCTGGCCCCCAGGGCCACAATGCTCCACCCCAGCGTGATCCCTCCCCCCAAGGCCATCGCCAATAGGTCGATGCCGCCCGTTGTGGTCAAGCTAGCAGCCGCATAGGTGAGCATCTGCACTGCCGCCGCCCCTCCTCCCAGCAGGGCCAGCTCTTCGCGGGAACGCGAGCGCCCGGCCAGGGCGCAGGCCACCACACTGCCGGAAAGTAAGGGCACAAAGGTGAGTAGGTTGGCAGCAGAGACCAAGGGCAAAAACAACGCCTGGCCCACCACTACCACCAGGCCCAGCCCAGCCCCGTAAAAACTGCCCAGCAACAGCCCCACCGCCGGCAAAGAGCTGAACTCCAGCTTGAACAAGGCCGCCAACAGGGGAGCAGTCAGGGAAACCATCAGGATCAACACCCGATCCCGGCGGCGCAATCCCGGCTGCAAGCGTTGCTGCAAAGGCACGAAGACAGCCAGGCCCAAGCCCATGACGCCAGCTACCCCCACCAGGCCCCAGATGTTGATCCGGCGCTGGGTAAAACCAAAGTGATCCAAAATCAAAAAGATCTCGGGGGTGATGACCTGATCCACTCGCACAATTACCTGGTTCTCGGCAACCGAGATCAGGACGGGCTCAACTTTTTCCAGCTCGGCGCGAATGCGCTGCTCGGTGCGCTGCGGATCCACCTCCAGATTGGGGATCAGCACCTGCTGCAGCCACTGATAGACCAGCCCCTGCAGCTCCCGCCGCTGGGCGGCACTGCCCGGAAAGGCCAGATCGTCCAGTTGGGCTTGGATCCCTTCGGCGCGCACCTCGCGGGGCAGGCCATCCACAATGCCTATCTTCTGCAGGCGCTCCAAGACCCGCCGGCTCAAGTTTTGCAAATGTTGCCAGTCGGCCTCCGTCAAGTTGAGAACCGTGGCCGGGACAGGGGGGGTGAGCTGTTCCAGAGACGGCAAAGCCCCTTGGTAGCGCTGCTGTGCCGCCTCCACCTGGGCAATTAGCTGGGTATAGGGATCCGTCGCCGCCGTCTGAGTGGCCGCTCCATCCAACCAGGCCCGCTGCCAAACCTGGACCAGCTCTTGCCTGGCCCGCTGGTCGGGGGGAAGCTGCTCCGGACGCCTTTGTGCCGGAAAAGGCGGAGCGGTCGAGGGGGTGCCGATGGCCGTTTCCCGCACTGCCGCCTGTAAGGCCTCCCATTCTTCGGGTGGCAGTTGGCGCAGATAGATCTGAGTAGGCAGGGAGAGCAACTGAACGGAAACGTAGGGCAGAGGGCCGGCCTCTTGCCGAATCGCCTCCACTGCGGCCAGGAGGGCCTCCAGATTTTGCCGCATGCTCTCGTTGGCGGCGCTGTTGATTTTGAGGGCCTGTACCACCCGCCGTCGCGCCTCGGCTTGCCGGGCCTGGGTGGCCTCCACGTCCTCGATCTCTGCCGCTGCAGGGGCGAGAAACGTTTGCGGGGAGCGGCTGCCAACGGTCAGTTGCGGCTCGTTGTAGTAGCGGATCCCGTGGACGGCAGTGAGGGAGAGAAGCGCTAGGGCGTAGCCGACAACCCGCTCGGAAAGGGGGGGCTGGGCTTTTCGAGAAGAGGCTGCCTGAGGTCGCCGGCTCCAGCGCTGCACTGGGGACGTGAGGGGGTTTCTCATAGAAGGATTTGCCTGGCAGCGTTCTTCTCTTTTCTATCCCCTTTTGCTCCCCTAGCCCAGGAGATAGCCTAGTCGCCAATCGTGATCTGCCCGATCATACCCGCTTCGGCATGGCCGGGAATGGTGCAAACCAGAGAGTAAACCCCAGATTTCAAAGGAATAAATTGCCACTCCACCGCCGCGCCTGGCTTCAGCTCCAGTTCTCGGATCTGGCCCTTGATTTCCACACCGGCCACTTCCAACTTGCGAGTCCAAACGGCATCGGCAAAATCTTTGGCCCTGAAATAGTGCTTCAACTGGCTGGGGTTGCTCAAGTGCAAACGATAGAGGTTGCCGTTGCGAAAAAAGAGCTCTTTGGGCACAAAGACCAACTGGTTGTCGGCAGTACCTAACTCGACAGCTTTGTCCTGGGGCGTTTGCCGCGACAGATCTCGCGCCCATGCCGGATGCGGGATCCCGACGAACCCAATCCACAGACAGAGGCCCAAAATGAGGAAGTGACGCAGCCCACTCCACATGGCGACACCCTGAAAACTTAGCTTGGAAACCCAAGATAGCAGCTCAAGTGGGGGTCAGGGGAGCGGCACTTTCATAGAGCCGCACAGTCGGAGCTGCCTCGCCGGCTTCCCGCTGTTCCATCGCCACAGCGGCAACATAGCCCTCGGCAACCGGCAGAGGCAGGGTCAGCCAACAGGGATCCCCGGCCCCGATCCTGGCTCCAGCCAGCCCCACGCCCATGGCTTTCAGGAGAGCTTCTTTCTGCGTCCACAGCTCCAAGAAAACCCTCTCCCGCTCTGCTGGTGGACAGATCCATAGGCGGGCCTGGTCGGCGGCGGAAAAATAGCGCTGGGCAATGCGCTGCCAGCGGGGCACGGGCCGGATCCGCTCTAGGTCCACGCCAATTCGACGCTGCAACGTCAAGCCAACCAGGATCCACTCGTGGGAGTGGCTGAGGTTGAACTGCAGCGGTAGGGGTGGATCCGGCCAATAGGGCTTGCCGGCAGTGGTGTAGCCGAGGGGGATCGCGTGGGGAGGGAGGCCGCTGTAGCGGCCAAGCAGGGTTCGCAGTAGCAAACGACCACCCAGAAAGCGACGCCGAGCCTCCAGCCGCTGTAAACGCTCCGCGCGCTGCCGTTCCTCCTGAGAAAGAAGATCAAGCTGAGAGAGCAACTCCGCCAGCGGCGGCAAGACTTGGAGCCACAAGTGCACCTCCGACTTCGCCAGCAACAGTTGCAGGGATCCCGCCGGGGAAGCTGCCATCTCGCCGAAGTTGGGTATGGACAGTCCTAGAGAATAAGGATGCGGTAACATGACCTTGAATTGGTGGGGTTGGCAACACCACCTAGACAGTACACCCCTCCCTGCAGGCGCTCGCGAGGCCCGGTTTGACCTGATGTCCTCTTTCCACTATCCACCCCGCCCAGACCGTGTCCGCGCCGCTCGTCAGCAGGCCATTCGCCAGGGGATCCTTTGGCTGTTGTTGGGATTCACGGCTGTGTTGGCGGGCTCCGCCGGCGCCTTCTTGGCTGTGATGTTGCCCCGTCCGGTGATCCCCACTTCCCTCACTCCCGGCGAACAAGAAGCCTTCCGTCCGGATGCTTTGCGGGCGGCAGCTCTGGATCGCTCGTTGCATATTCTCATTCTCGGCACCGACAACCCGGATCCCGCCCTGCCCTTGTCCAGAGAACGGGAGCGTCTCAACACCCGCACCGACACCATTCTCTTGGCCCGCTTCGATCCCCAAGCGCGGCGGATTACCGTCCTATCCATCCCCCGCGATACCCGCGTGCGCTTGCCCAGCTTTGGTGTCACCAAGATCAATGCAGCCAACCTGGTGGGTGGACCAGCTCTAACGGCCCAGGTGGTCAGCACCTTGCTGGGCGGGATCCCGATTGACCGCTACGTTCGCCTCAATACCGATGCCCTGGAAGAGCTGATCGATGCGGTGGGCGGTGTGGAAGTCTACGTGCCGGAGCCGATGCACTACGTAGATCACACGCAGCGGCTATTCATCAACCTGGAGCCCGGCTGGCAACGCCTCAACGGCGAACAAGCCCACCACTTTGCCCGCTTTCGCCGCGATCACCTGGGGTTGGGGGATATTGGTCGGGTGCAACGGCAACAGGAACTGCTGCGGGCCCTGAGTCGAGAACTGCTCTCCCCCGCCGTTTGGCCTCGGATCCCGAAGGTTTTGCAGGTCGTCCGCACCCACCTGGATACCAACCTCACCTGGGAAGAGGTTCTGAGCTTGGCCAAGTTTGTCCTCACCTCTGGGGGCGATCGCATCGACCTGGTGCTGTTGCCGGGCCGCTTCAGTCAGCCAGGAGAATTTTCCACCAGCTATTGGCTGCCGGATCCAGCCGCGATCCGACGGGTGGCTGTCTCCCACTTTGGCCTAGAGGCAGAGGTAGCCCGCATTCCGCCGCAACGCCTGCGCATAGCCGTGCAAAATGCTACCGGCAAGCCGGGAATGGCCCGCCGCATGGTGCAAGAACTGGTTAGACAGGGTTATACCCAGGTTTTTGCCGTCGAAGACAGCCCCCAGGTGTTGCCGCAAACAGAGATCCTCGCCCAAAGCGGGGATCGCGAGGGAGCCAAGCAGGTGCGGGCCGCCCTTGGGCTAGGAGAGCTGCGGGTGGAATCCACCGGCGTGCTCAACTCCGACATCACCATTCGCATCGGCCAAGATTGGGCCCAGCAGCTTACCCTCGATATTGACCAGGCGCAGAGTCCGGCCAGAGGGGCTCAGCTCTAGGGCCGGTTCGGTGGCGAGTGCGGATTTCTGGAAACAGTTCGGCTTGTCGGGGCCTCTGTTGCCTCTGTAGATTGGCACTAGCTTGTTTGCGTGCTGAGCCATCTATGACTGTGCTGGAACAGGGATCCATCACCATCCACACCGAGAACATCTTCCCCATCATCAAGCAGTCTCTCTATTCGGATCGGGAGATCTTTTTGCGAGAGCTGATCTCCAACGCCGCCGATGCCATTGCCAAGCTGAAGATGGCCAAACTGGCTGGCGAAGTGGCGGATCCCCCGGAGCCAGAAATCACGATTGCGCTCAACAAAGAGGCCAAGACCCTCTCGGTCAGCGACACTGGCATCGGCATGACTGCCGAAGAGGTGAAAAAATACATCAACCAAGTGGCCTTTTCCAGCGCTGAGGAGTTCCTTCAAAAGTACAAAGGCAAAGACGCAGAACAGGCGATCATCGGCCACTTTGGCCTGGGGTTCTATTCCTCTTTTATGGTGGCGCAGCGGGTGGAGATCGACACCCTTTCCTATCAGCCGGGCAGCACCCCTGTGAAATGGTCTTGCGACGGCAGCCCAACTTTTACCCTTTCCGATTCCCAGCGCTCCGCCATCGGCACCACGGTTACCCTTTACCTCAGCCCGGATAGCGAGGAGTACCTGGAGCCGGGCCGCATCCGCGAATTGGTGCGCAAATACTGCGACTTCATTCCCGTCCCCATTAAACTCAACGGAGAAGTCATTAACCGGCAAAAGCCCCTCTGGAAGATTCCTCCCTCTGAGCTCAAGGATGAGGATTACCTAGAGTTTTACCGCTACCTCTATCCCTTCCAAGAGGATCCCCACTTCTGGGTACACATCAACACAGATTACCCCTTCATCGTGCAAGGGATCCTCTACTTCCCCAAGCTGCGGCCTGATATCGATCCCACTAAGGGTCAGGTCAAGCTGTATTGCAACCAAGTTTTTGTCCAGGATAACTGCGAAGAAGTCATTCCCAAATTCCTCCTGCCTCTGCGCGGCGCCATCGACAGCCCAGACATTCCCCTCAACGTCTCCCGCAGTTTTTTACAAAATGACCGTACCGTCAGGCGCATTGGGGATCACGTGGCCAAAAAGGTGGCGGATCGCCTCAACGAGCTCTACAAAGAAGACTACAAAAAATATGTCAAGGTCTGGCCGGATATCAGCCTCTTCATGAAATTTGGGGCGATGAACAACGACAAGTTCTTCGCCCAGATTAAAGACATTCTCATCTTCCGATTGGCCGGATCCCCTGCCGATAAACCTGAGTACGTGACCCTCAAAGAGTACCTGGAGCGCACGCGGGAGAAACAGAATAAGCGGGTTTACTACGCCACCGACGAGGCAGCCCAGAGCGCCTATATCGACCTGCACCGCTCCCAAGGACTAGAAGTCATTATGCTGGATAGCTGGATCGACAGCCACTTCAGCAGCTTCCTGGAGCGGGAGTATCGGGAAGAAGGGATCCAATTTAAGCGGGTGGATTCCGAGCTGGACGAGACGCTGATCCAAAAAGACAAAGCTGCCGAGCTCGTCGACCCGGTAACACAAAAAACCCGCAGCGAAAAGCTGGTGGATCTCTTTCGTCAGGCTTTGGGCAAAGAGAAGCTGCAGATCAAAGCCGAGGCCCTCAAGTCGGAGTCGGTTCCGGCTATGATCCTGCTGCCGGAGGCGCTGCGGCGCCTGCAGGAGCTTAATGCCATCCTGCAACAGAAGCCAATGGAGTTTTTGGAAGAGCACACGCTGGTGCTCAACACCGCCCACCCCTTGATCCAAAACCTGCAGGCTCTGGCCGAGGAGGGGCGGGATCCGGAGCTGGTCAACCTCATCTGCAACCACATCTACGATCTGGCGCTGATTACCCAGAAAAGCTTTGACCCGGCAGCCGCACGGGCCTTTGTGCAGCGTTCCAACGAGGTGCTCACCCGTTTAACCCGCCGTCAGTAGGCGGCACCCTCCAGAGTTACCCCCGGCTGCAGGGCTTCCGCTCCACCGGGCAGAGAGGGGCGGGAGGCCGCCCCATTGCTGGCAGCCCTGTCGCTCCCTTGCAAGAGGGGAGCTACTTGGCGCATCAGGGTGGCCATCTCCAGAGCGCTCATGGCGTATTCCCAGCCTTTGTTGTTCTTGATCCCAGCCCGCTCCAGCGCCTGCTGTAGGGTATCGGCGGTGAGGATCCCGAAGATGACCGGCACGCCGGTGCGAAAACTGGCTGCCGCGATCCCCTTGGCCACCTCTGCTGCCACATAGTCGAAATGGGGGGTTTGGCCCCGAATGACCGCCCCCAGGCAGATGATGGCATCGTAACGGCGGGACTGCGCCAGTTGGCAGGCCAACATAGGCACCTCAAAGCTGCCGGGCACCCAGTAATAGTCCACCTGCTGGCTCTCCGAGCTGACATCGATGCCATGCCGCTTCAGGGCATCTTGGCACCCCTCCAACAATTTGCCGGCAATCAAATCGTTAAACCGACTGATAACAATGGCCAGACGCAGATCCCCCGTCTGAACAAAATTGCCTTCGTAAACTGCCATCTGCGCTGCTCCGGGAAAAAACCAGGCGCTGCTCCACACCGCACAACCGTGTCTTCCTATCCTAATTTACCCTTCTCCTCCAGATCTGCCCAAAAAGGGGTGGTAGCACCTGGCCTTCGACATTCTCACAGTAGCTAAACGGCTCGCCAGTCCCTCTCCGTCCTCCAGAAGAAGAGCCCGCGGAGACCCGCTCGAGCCGGCGAGCTCTCAGGGAAATCTCGCCAAGGGTCATAGATTGAGTTTTATGATTTAAGAGTAAACCTTTAGTGATCCTTGATTCTCCATGAAGGCCATTACGCTGCACCAGTTGCAAATCTTCGAGGTTGCTGCCCGTCATCTCAGCTTCACCCGTGCCGCTGAGGAGCTTTACCTGACCCAGCCCACGATTTCCATGCAGATCAAGCAATTGAGCAAATCGGTGGGGCTGCCGCTGTTTGAGCAGGTGGGCAAGCGGCTCTATCTCACAGAGGCGGGGCAAGCTTTGTACCAAACTTGTCAAAAAATCTTTGAGCAGTTGAACGAATTTGAGATGACCCTCGCCGACCTGAAGGGGTTAAAACAAGGGCGACTGAGCATTGGTGTGGTCACTACGGCCAAATACTTTATTCCCCGCCTGCTGGGCACGTTTTGTCAGCGGTATCCCGGCATCGATGTATCCCTCAAGGTGCTGAACCGGCAGCAGGTTTTGGAGCGACTCAGCCACAACATGGACGATCTCTATGTGATGGGGATGCCCCCGGAAGATTTGGACGTGGTGGCGCAACCTTTTCTAGAAAATCCCTTGGTGGTGATGGCTCCTATTCACCATCCTTTGGCGGGCCAGAAGCGGATCCCCCTGGCCCGTATTGCTCAAGAGCCCTTCTTGGCCCGCGAGCCCGGCTCCGGCACCCGCATGGCGGTGGAGCGGCTCTTCGACAAACATAACCTCAAGCTCAACATCCGCATGGAGATAGGCAGTGGCGAAGCCATTCGCCAGGGCATTATCGGCGGGCTGGGCATTTCGGTTTTGTCTCAGCATGTGTTGGCTCTGGGAGATTGGCAAAACCATTTGACCATTTTGGATGTGGAAGAGTTTCCCATCCGTGGATTTTGGCATTTGGTCTATTTGCGCTCCAAGCGCCTCTCGGTGGTAGCCAAAGCTTTTGCCGATTTCCTGCTTTCTCAAGTTTCTCAAATAGATCTGGATCTTCCTCCTAAAGAGCCGCGCAGAGCCAACTCAAGTCCCAATCCGGATTGGCTTTCTGGCAAAGGGGATAAATTGCAGCCGCCAGCTCTTGCTGCAACCCCTGGAGGCTCCGAAAATCATGGGTAAAAAAGACCCGTAAAAATGCCAAATAGGCCCGTGCCCAATTGTCTTCGGGATCCAGCTCGACAATCCGCTGAAAATGCCGCTGGGCTGCTTGCGGCCGCAGCAGGGCCACCTCCAGCAACGCCAGCTCGTAGTGGCTTTGGATCTGCCGTTCCCGCCAGCTCTGGGCGGCTGCCCATTGCTCTTCTCCCTCCAGCAGTTGCCGGATCAAAACCCGATCCGGATCGGTGAGGAAAGTTGGATATTGCAACGTCGTCCAGGCGTTGAGGTAGAGGGAGAGCGCCTCCAGATCCCCAATCGCAGCCGCCCTAGCTGCCTGTTGTAGGAGAAAGAGGGGATCTCCAGGGGAGATAAGGGATCCCCCTTTCCCGCTGCGGGATCCCTCCCAGGGCTGACTGAACGACCGACGCCTTCCCTGGGGAGGTTGCCACTCCAGGTGGAGGATTCCTTCTTTGGTTGCCAGCTCTGGCCAGGCCAAGATCTCCTCCACCTGCCAACTGCCGGCGGCGTAGGGCAACAGGCGGTTCTGTCCCACCACCCAGGCCCGCTTGGCCAAGACCTGCCCCTGGGGATCTTCCAGTCGCGCCCAGACGAGGGTTTGCGCCAAGTCCTGGGCTGGCCCCTGCCAGCGCAAGTGCCAGGCTGGGATCCCTTCCTCTGGCAAGACCTGGAGCTCTAGCAGATCCACCGCCTCTGCCGCAGCGGGCAACTCTTGCAGCACAACCCTGGGCTTGCTGGGGAAGTAGGTGGACAGCCGGCCCACCGCCGGCAGATCAAAATGCTCTTGCTGCCAGTCAGGACTTTTGTCTAGGAGTTGCCGAATTTGCTCCTTAGCTGGACCGTAGGGGCCGACAATTCCTTGCTCCCCTGGCGCATCCACAAACCCATCCAGAAGCGCCAGCTCCACCTCTGGCCAGGGGGTTTGGCCGGCGCCGCGGAAGGTGATGGGCCAGCGCTGTAGGGCCGCCAAGTAGCTGAGAGTTTCCGACGAGATCAGCTCGGTGTTGGGAAGAACGCCTAGGGTGGCGGTCAAACCTGGCTGCACCCGGGATCCAATCCACCGCGTCAGCTCCTGTTGAGGGTGCTGCCCCTGCCAGTGCATTTGGATCCCTTTCCAGAGAGGAGCTACGCCGGGAGTGAGGGGCTGCCCCAGGTTAAAGAGGGCCAGGGATCCCAGAGCTAGGCTTATGCCAACTCCCTGGCGCAGCGCCTTTTGCCCCCAGCGTCCCCCCAGCCAACGCCAGACTTTGTCCAGCCCACCCGCCGAGAGAAGGGCCAGCAGGGGCAATAGCGGCAGCGTAAAGCGCACATCCTTGATGGCCACCAGGGTGTAGAGCAAGTAGCCCGAGCCGTAGAGGCCCCAGAGGAGAGCCTCCCGCCGGCTTGGGGATCCCCACAAGCTCAGCAGTGGCAAGGGGCATAGCCAAGGGCCCATCTGCAGGGGCAACCAGCGCAAGTAGGCCGTCCACCAGCACAGGGATCCCGCCGCACAGGTGACGTAGTAGTGGGCGGTGTCGGCATAGGCCCACCCATTGCTGAGCACAAACAGCCAGTTAGCTCCATACCAGGGCCAGCACAAGAGCAGCGTCACCCCCATTCCCAGGGCCAGGTGGGCCAGCCGCAGCGGCCAAGGGATCCTCACCCCCAGCGGAACAGCCAGCAGCGGCGGCAGCAAAAACAGCACCCCCGTCCACTTGGTCAGCAGCACCGCCGCCAGCCCCGCCCCCACCCCCACCGCCCCCCGCCAGGACGGCTCCTCCGCGTAGGCCCACAGCGCCCAAAAAGCCAGCGTCACCGCCACCAGCAGCGGCAGCTCCAGCATGTAGACATGAGCCAAAGCCGTGATCCCCGGATAGAGAAGCACCAACACTGCCGCCAGCCAGCCCACTTCCCAAGAGCGATAGGCCCGCCACCCCAGCCGCTGGGTGGCCAGGGTCAGGATCCCCAGCAACACCAAATTGAGCAACTGCCCATCGGCCCGGCCAAACGGATGCAGCGCTGCCAACGGGATCCCCAACCAATAGGCCAGAGGCGGGTAGCGCTGGTTCAAGTGCAAAAACTGCTGCCACCACAGCCCTTCCCAGCGAAACCGGCTCAGGTGATCCCCAAACGCCTGCGCCTGCAACAGGTGCTGCGCCTCATCCCAGGCCGGCGGCAGGGGATCGCTCCAGTTCCAAACCAGCAGCAGCAGCAGCGCCACCATCCCCAGCCCGGCCCAGACCTGGAGAAAGGGGATCCCTTGCCCCTTTTGGACCTTCCTTCTGGCTATCTCGCCCATAGCCGGCTGGATCCCCTCCCTTTAGCGTTCTGCCCCAGAGCTAAACTCAACCTGGATCCAGCTATCTAAGCTATCCAGAATTCCCCATGACCGTCTCGACCACGGGTTCAGAAGGAGTTTGGATCCTTTCGGATCAACTGCATCCGCAGCAATCTGCCCTGGCCTCCCTCTCAGCCCTCCCCCCCCACCGCGTTCCCGTTCTCCTTGTCGAGTCCCACGCCTGGGCCAGCTCCCGCAACCATCACCAGCAAAAGCTGGTCCTGGTCTGGTCGGCCATGCGCCACTTTGCCCAAGAATTGCAACAGCGCGGCCACCCCGTCACCTATGCGGAAGCCGAAGACTATGCCGAACCCCTGCAAGCCTGGGCTAGGCAACATCGATTGCAACAGATCCGCCTCATGCAGCCCACCGATATTCCCGTCCGGGATGAGGTGGAAAAGCTGAGGTCTGCCCTCCCCTGCCCCCTCCTGGTCTTGGAAAATAACCACTTTCTCTGGACAGCCCGCCAATTTATCGACTGGGCCTCAGGCCGCAAGCGCCTCCTCCTAGAGGACTTCTATCGCCAAGGGCGCAAACGCTTCCGCATCCTCATGGACGGCTCCCAGCCCCTCGGCGGGCGCTGGAACTACGACCGGGAAAACCGGCAGCCTCCCCAACCTGGCCGGCGCTACCCGCCGCCTCTGACGTTTCCCCCCGACGCCATCACGCAGGCGGTGATGGAGAAAGTGCGGCGCCATTACGGCCACCACTTTGGATCCCTGGAAGGCTTTGGCTGGGCCGTCACCCGTGCCCAAGCCCTGCAGGTGCTTGAGGACTTCATCCAGCACCGCCTGCCCCACTTCGGCCCCTGGCAGGACGCTATGCAAGTCGAAGAAGACTTCCTCTACCACTCCCTCCTTTCCCCTTACCTCAACCTAGGGCTCCTCACCCCCCAAGAAGTCATCACCGCTGCCGAGCAGGCCTACCATCGCGGCGGGATCCCTCTCCCCTCTGCCGAAGGCTTCATCCGCCAGATCCTGGGCTGGCGGGAATACATGCGCGGCTTCTACGAATACCAAATGCCCCAGGGCTATGCCCAGACCAACTTTTTTGGCCACTACCGCCCCCTGCCCGACTTTTTTTGGACAGGCGAAACGGACATGGCCTGCCTGCGGCACACCCTGAGGCAAATTCGCCGCCATGGCTATGCCCACCACATCCAGCGCCTAATGGTGCTCAGCAATTTCGCGCTCATCAGCGGTATCCAACCTCAAGCCGTAGAAGCGTGGTTTCACGACGTGTTCATCGACAGCTACGACTGGGTGATGCAGCCCAACGTCATCGGCATGGGCCTCTTTGCCGACGGGGGCATGCTTTCCACCAAACCCTACGCCGCTTCCGCCCAGTACATCCGCAAAATGAGTGACTACTGCCGCCATTGCCGCTACAATCCCAGCGAAAAGGTGGGCGAACGGGCCTGTCCCTTCAATACCTTCTACTGGGATTTCCTGTTGCGCCACCGGCCCCTTTTGCTTCCCTTGGGAAGAATGAAAGGGGTACTGGCCCACCTGGATCGCCTCCAGCCAGAGCAGAGGGCCCAAATCCAAGCGCAAGCCGCTGCTTGGTGGGAGTCCACCCCCAATGCCTAGCTGTCTGGTATTCACTAGAATTGGAGCACCCTCTCTTCACGTGTTACTTGGTTCAAGGAGCCCACGTCATGAAATGTCCCCGCTGCGGCAAGCAAGAAATTCGTGTTTTAGAGTCCCGTTCGGCAGAAGGTGGCCAAAGCGTGCGGCGGCGGCGGGAGTGCATGTCCTGTGGCTATCGCTTCACCACCTATGAGCGCATCGAATTCATGCCCATCATGGTCATTAAACGGGATGGATCCCGAGAGAGTTTTAACCGCAACAAGATCTTGCAGGGGGTGATGCGCGCTTGCCAAAAAACCCAGGTTAGCGTCAAGCAGATGGAGGAGTTGGTCAACGAAATCGAAGAAAAACTGCAACTGGAAGACGTTCAAGAGGTAACTACCCTACGCATTGGCGAGATGGTACTGGAGCGCCTACAGCGCCTGAGCGAAGTTGCCTATGTGCGCTTTGCCTCCGTGTACCGCAAGTTCCAGGGTATAAAAGACTTTGTTACCGAACTGGAACAGTTGGAACGGTTGGAAACCCACCTACGACGAGATCTGGAGCGGCCGTTGCGGAACTCTCCCCCTTCAGAGTCGGAATCCACAGCTTCTCCAGACTGGGTGGGGGGTATTCCCCAACTCCTCGATCAAAACGACACCTCGAGCAATCTCTCGGAGATCCCGAAATAACGCTTGCGGGCGAGAAAAACTGCTAGAAAGGGGCTCCCATCCAAAAAGCTTAGCGGTATGCTTGGGTTAGCAATTGCCGCTTACACTAAGCATAGCGCTAGGCATCCTCGGCCGGTCGGTGTTCAGCGCTACCCCTGGGTGATCCTTGCGGCCTTGTCTGTTCGGGATCCCCGCCTGCCCACCTTCCTCAGCTTTTCATCCTTTCTGACGGATTGATTCAACTTATGCAGTACGACTTTCGGGGTTCTAGCCCCTCTGAAGCTCGCAACGGCAACCCCAATGGCTTGCCCGGCAACAGCAGCTTTCGCGCCCCTGCCTCACTAGAGACCGGGCCGGGGACAGTGCCAATCCAGGTATATCAACAAGTGGCTGAAGAGCTGGAATCTGCCCGTCAGCAGGTGAGCCGCCTCTCCTCCGAAAACCAGCGCCTGCGCGCTCTGCATCAACAATTGTCTGGAGAAATTACTGCCATCGCGCAAGAATTTCAGGGGCAATTGGGCCAGGCCTTGAAGCGCCTACAGCAAATCAGCCTACGGCTTGCTGACACAAGCCAAGCCGCTGCTCTTGAAAGAGAGGCTGCTGCAGCCCCTTTTCGAGGGGATGGCCTGACCTCAGAACATGACCAAGCCTCTCCCTCCTATGATTTTTTGAATCGCCTCAAGCGACGCCAAGCTCGCAGCGAGGTTTCACCCTTCCCTGGCAACGTCTATCCAACTCCCTCTTACTCTGACTTTGCCACCCCCCCCCTTGAGCCCCGATCTCAGCCCTCCACTCTACCCCCCCGTCCCCGTCAAGACACTCCTGCTGAGCCTCCTTACCCCCGTGCCGGCTATCAGATTCCCTCCTTGGAAGAGTTGATGCAGAATATGGGTGGCGAGGTTCATGCCACCAGTGTCTACCAACGGGTGCGCGATCAACATCACGGATCCCAAGGATCCGTTTTGCTTTGGATGGCCGCTGCAGTTCTTTTGGTAGTCGCCTCTTTTGGATTGGGCTTCGTAGCTGTACAACCCTTTTTGCGCAACAACCCATCACCCGCTCCTGTGAAAGCACCCCAATAGTCCCGGAGAAGGAATTCCGTACACCCTCTACACCCATAGAGACTGCAGAGTTACCCCTTGAGATACGCAACAACCCCCCTTGTATTGGGGGGTTGGTGTGGAGAGATGAGCCTGGCACCGAGCTAGGTTACCGGAGGGTCACCCCTCAAGTAGGTTCGCCGCTGAT